>CALFOS010000192.1 GCA_937919725.1 uncultured Fluviicola sp.
ATCAACTATCTCGAAATAATCCACAAGAAACAACTTCAATAATCCTAAATCAACCAAATCATACGTTTTAGGATTCAAAGGTTATATTTTTTTCTCAGATTTTACTCCTCAGGTTTTTGTATTGATCCTAAGTTATACTGAAAAAGGTAGCTCATCTTAGTTCATGCAGTCACAAGGAGAATCGAAAATCAACTTCGTATCTGGCAACTGTGCTTTCAATTTATCCTGGAAATCTCTGTTGAATCGGATTCCCGTGAAATCAATCTTAGTCAGTTTTTTCAAACGCATCATGGATTCAGGAACATGAGACAGTGGATTGTCGTAGATGTCCAAAAATTCTATACTTGAAGCATATTCGATGCATTCTGGAATGGAGGCAATCTCATTTCTGCCGACCAACAATTCTTTCAAGTTTTTCATCTGACAAATTTCTATCGGAAAAATTCTGAATTCGTTTTTGGTGAGGTCCAATACCTCGAGTGATTCGAAGCCTGTGAAAAATTCAGGGAGATCGTTCAGCTTGTTCTTTGCAAAATTGAGCTGTTTTACGTTTTTGTATCGCTTCAAATCGGCGGGAACTTCAATCAACTTGCTTTTTTCGAATGAAATCGCGTAAATCGTGTCGGGATGTGCGTTTTTCGCGACTTCCCAATCGTAAACTTTCACATCTTGCGCGACTTGTGCCGAGCATGACAAATTGAGGCCAAAGCTAGACCAAAGAAGAAAAATAAGCGCGAATTGTTTCTTTATCATGTTCAAGTTGTTCCTTCAAATCGGGAATTGAATCAAATTTCATTTCGTCTCTGAAGCGCGACAATAACTGTACCGTAATATAGTCGTCGTAAAGATCGCCTTCAAAATCGAACACATTTACTTCGATCGAAAGATCGTCGTGGTTGGCAATCGTTGGGCGAATTCCCACATTCAGCATTCCTTCCTTCACCGTTCCATCCGAAAGTACAACATTCACAGCATACACACCAAGCATTGGAATCAGCTTGATCTCGCTTTCAATATCCAAATTGGCTGTTGGAAACCCAATCGATCTTCCCAAAGCCTTTCCACGTATCACTTTTCCGTGCAATTCGAACGGTTCGCCGAGGTAACTTTTTGCTAATTCCATGTCACCTGCGAGCACGGCATTTCGGATTTTAGTGGAACTGATGTCCACTTCATCAATCTCCTGTGCACTGATTTCTTGAACCGTAAAACCATACACAGGCGCCACTTCTTTCAAAAAATCAATCGTTCCTTCTCGGTTTTTTCCAAATTGATGGTCGTAACCAATCACGAGCTTTTTCACATTTAATCGATTCACGAGGTAATCGCGCACAAATTCTACCGCCGTTAAACGCGAAAAGTCGATCGTAAAAGGATGCACAATCACATTTTGCAATCCCATTCGACGCAATTTCTCCATTTTTTCGGCCTGTGTTTGAAGCAATCTCAAATTATGGCTTTCTGGATACAACACCATCCGCGGATGTGGATAAAAGGTAAACAACACAGACTCGCCGCCAATTGCTTCTGCTTCGCGGTTGAGTTGCTGAATGATTTTCTGATGCCCAACGTGCACACCATCAAAGGTTCCGATCGTTAGAACCGGATTTGGAATGTCCAAGATTTGATCAAATCCCTTAAAAATTTTCATTCATGCGTGCTTTCGAACAAAGTTAGTAATCTGTCGACAATTGATTGTATTCGACTCCAATTACTTTTTCCGCTAAATACTTCTTTGATTTGCTTGCATCAATACCACAAATTCGGTATTTTTGCAGTTGAATTAACTTGTTATTTAAATTAAGTCTAAATAAAGATAGGCGCAAAATAGTTGAATGTTATGATCACAGTTACAGATTCAGCAAAACGTCAGGCCGCACGCTTGATGGAAGACGAAGGACAAGTTGGATACTTTATTCGCGTAGGTGTAGAAGGTGGAGGTTGCTCAGGATTGATGTATCAATTGAAATTTGACAACGAAGAGAAAGAAGGCGACAAAGCATTTGAAGACAATGGAGTGAGAGTTGTTGTCGACAAAAAAAGCTACCTCTATCTGATTGGAACTACCCTCGATTTTTCGGGTGGACTGAACGGTAAGGGCTTCGTATTCGTGAATCCAAACGCAGGACGCACTTGCGGATGTGGAGAATCATTCTCAATCTAAGAAAAAGCATGTCAAATTATACAGAAAACGAACTCGCAAAAGACCTTGAGAACCAAGAATATAAATTTGGTTTCACGTCTGATATCGAGTCGGATACAATTGAAAAGGGACTCAGTGAAGACGTCATTCGATTCATTTCTGCGAAGAAAGAGGAGCCCGAATGGTTGTTGGAATACCGCTTAACGGCTTACCGCGGCTGGCTAGAAATGACGGAGCCTGAATGGGCGCACGTGCATTACAAGAAACCTGATTTTCAGGATATCTCGTACTATTCCGCACCGAATCAAACGAAAAAATACGAAAGTTGGGACGATGTAGATCCTGAGATGAAAGCCACAATGGCCAAACTCGGAATTTCCATGGAAGAGCAAAAGCGCCTCACTGGCGTTGCAGTTGACTTCGTGATGGATTCCGTTTCGGTAGCAACATCTTTCAAATCCAAATTAAAGGAACTCGGAATTATTTTCTGCTCGTTTTCCGAAGCGGTGCAAGAATATCCAGAATTGGTTCGCGCCAACATGGGTACTGTTGTTCCGCACACCGATAACTATTACGCAGCATTGAATTCAGCGGTTTTCACTGACGGATCGTTCTGCTATATTCCCAAAGGCGTTCGTTGCCCAATGGAATTATCGACGTATTTCCGAATCAATCAAGGTGGGACTGGCCAATTCGAGCGCACATTAGTTGTGGCAGACGAAGGTTCGTACGTTTCATACCTCGAAGGATGCACAGCTCCGCAGCGCGACGAAAACCAATTGCACGCTGCAGTGGTCGAGTTGATCGCGAAGGACAATGCAGAAATAAAATACTCAACCGTTCAAAACTGGTATCCAGGCGACAAAAACGGATTGGGAGGAATTTTCAACTTCGTGACGAAGCGAGGGATTTGTGGTACACGTTCAAAAATTTCGTGGACGCAAGTCGAAACGGGATCGGCGGTAACGTGGAAATATCCATCCTGTATCTTGAAAGGCGATTACTCCATTGGCGAATTTTATTCGGTGGCGGTAACCAACAACTACCAGCAAGCCGACACGGGAACGAAAATGATTCACCTCGGAAAAGGAACGAAAAGCACGATCATCTCCAAAGGAATTTCGGCAGGAAAATCACAGAATTCGTACCGCGGATTGGTTCAAATTCACAAAAACGCAGACAACGCGCGAAATTTTTCTCAATGTGATTCCTTGTTGATGACCGACGAATGTGGCGCTCATACGTTTCCATACATCGAATGTAAAAACAGTTCAGCGAAAATTGAACACGAGGCAACAACATCCAAAATCGGGGAAGATCAAATTTTTTACTGCCTCCAACGTGGAATTAGCGAAGAAAAAGCAATTGGTTTGATCGTGAACGGATATTGCAAAGAGGTATTGAACCAACTGCCGATGGAATTTGCGGTAGAAGCACAAAAATTACTCACAATTAGCTTGGAGGGAAGTGTAGGATAAACTGATTACAGATTGTCAGATTGCAGATTAACGGATTGAAAGATTAGGGAAAAAATTTATGGCAACAATACAAAGATTTGAAGATTTAGAAGTTTGGCAAAGTTCAATGAAACTTGCACGTGCTTTCTATTCTTTGACTTTGGGTGATTTATTTAGCAAAGACTTCGGTTTAAAAGATCAAATTCGTCGTTCTGCAGTTTCCGTACCTTCAAACATAGCTGAAGGTTTTGAAAGAGACGCAAAAAAACAATTTCTTTACTTTCTTACTATCGCAAAAGGTTCTTGCGGAGAATTGAGAACTCAACTGAGATTAGCATGCGATTTGGGATATTTTGAACAAGACAAATTTGAAACTTTAAACAATGAGTGTATTTCTGTGAGTAAGCAACTCGGAGGATTTATAAATTATTTAACCAAGAAAAAATGATCGGAAGTTTTGGAATTACGAATCTGTAATTTGAAATCTGCCAATCCGCAATATAAATTATGATTACAATAAAGAACTTACACGCCACCATCAACGGCAAAGAAATTCTCAAAGGATTAAACCTTACCGTGAACGCAGGAGAAATTCACGCGATCATGGGGCCAAACGGTGCTGGAAAGAGCACGCTTGCTTCTGTTTTGGCAGGACGTGAAGATTACGAAGTAACGGAAGGCACAGTCGATTTCGACGGAACAGATCTTTTGGAAATGGACACTGAAGATCGTGCCCGCGAAGGATTGTTTTTGGCGTTTCAATACCCAGTAGAAATTCCAGGCGTTTCGAACATCAATTTTTTGCGTACAGCGATTAACGAAATTCGCGAATACAAGGGCAAAGAAGCGATGTCGGCGAAAGAATTCATGGCCATGGTTCGTGAAAAATCTGCTTTGGTCGAATTGGACCCTAAATTGGCATCGCGGAGTGTGAACGAAGGATTTTCTGGAGGTGAGAAAAAACGAAACGAGATTTTCCAAATGGCGATGCTCGAACCCAAATTGTCCATCCTGGATGAAACGGATTCTGGTCTCGACATCGATGCACTTCGCATTGTTGCAAATGGCGTAAACACACTCAAAAGCGATAAAAACGCAACGATCATCATCACGCACTACCAACGTTTACTCGATCACATCATTCCAGATTTCGTACATGTTTTGTACGACGGAAAAATCGTGAAAACAGGACCGAAAGAACTCGCTCTGGAGTTGGAAGAAAAAGGATACGACTGGATCAAAGAAGAAATGGCTCTATAATAAAGAGCTCGAATAAGCATTTGAAATGAAAATTGCCATGTTAGAAGGATTAGCACCAACGTCGATTTTGCTCGACGAAAAGGAATTGAACTCAGCCCAAGAAACGCTTGCAACGAATCAACTTCCAACAACCCGCATGGAAGCGTGGAAATACACGCGCGTTGCGAAATTGGGCAAAACGAAATACGTTTTATCTGAAGATGATACCGTTAGCTCAATCGACACGTACAAAATTTCATCCAGCGCAACGACATTCGTGTTCGTGAACGGACATTTTTCGGAAGAGCTTTCCTCAGATGAAATTCCCGAAGGAGTTTCGATTTCCCCACTTTCGGCATGCATGGAAGGTGAAATCGACTCAACAAATTTGGTGTTAGAAGGCGAATTGTTCAACGCGCTCAACACCGCTTTCTTGACGGATGGAATATTAATCGACGTCGATGCCAAAACAACACTCGAGCAGCCAATCCAAATTCTTCACATCCTAAAAGGAGAAGCTAGTTTATCGAATTTCAAAACGATTATTCACGCTGGAGATTTTTCGAAAGCTGAGATCATCCAAGGATTTTTTGCTGAAGATGCCGACAAAGCATTCGCAAATGTCACCTCAGAAATTCGAATTGGACAAAATGCCTTCTTAACGATCAATAAAGTTCAGTATGAAGCGGAAAACACTTCGCACATTTCTACGGAGCAAGTGGATCAAGGCAAAGATTCTACGTTTACGATTAACACGATTACCCTGAACGGCGGATTGGTTCGAAATAACTTGAACATTGCCGTGATTGGAGAAAATTGCACAACGAATCTCAACGGCGCATACCTTCTAAAAGGAAAACAACACATAGACAATCACACAGTCGTGGATCACAAAGTGCCGAACTGCAACTCAAATGAATTGTATAAAGGCGTGATTGATGAATCGGCGACGGCAGTGTTCAACGGAAAAGTATTCGTTCGAAAAGATGCTCAAAAAATCAACGCATTTCAATCGAATGGAAATGTATTGATGAGCGACAATGCAAGTGTGAACTCAAAGCCAGAATTGGAAATTTATGCCGACGATGTAAAATGTTCGCACGGTTCCACCACTGGACAACTCGATGAAGAAGCCGTATTTTACTTGCGCGCGCGCGGATTATCTGAAAAATCAGCTCGAAAACTCATGGTTTCTGCCTTTATTGGAGATGTTTTGGACAAAATCGAGAATGAAGACGTGTTGAATTTCACCCACAAACTCTTGAAAGATCGATTTGCTTGGGACTTCGAATAAATTAGTCCTGCAAATTCATATCAATTTCTTTGATTCTTAAAGCGATTTCGCTCATCAACTCAGCTTTCTGCGTATCTGATCGATCCCCATTTTCCAGGTAATCCTTCAAATGAAGTTGTGATTCGAGAATGTTTTCTTCCATGAATGGACCTTCCATATTCTCGATAATTGTCCAGCAATCAACCACTTCCATCAAGTCTCCTTTGGTCGCAATCTGCACAAAATCGTCGATGTAATCAGAAAAATCAACCTTCATGTTCCACACACTCATCAGCAACCAATTTCTTACGGGGCGAAATTCTGGATCGTCGATCAAATCCATGATTTCAACCACAGTCGAGGTATCTTTCAAACTGCATAAAAATTCAAACACTTCTGCTTGCAACTCATCGTCCAATTTTCCCTCCAGCAAAATCTTGTAGAGCGGACGAATGACCGTTCCATTTCCATGCTCTTCGAGTGCTTTGATTGCCTTTTTTACTTTTTTCGGATCCAACGTTCGAATTTCAGAGATCAGTAAATCGACTTTTTGTTGCTTAGTTGCCATTTCGAATATTTTTTCAAAGATAGAAAAGATACAAAGATGCATCCATCACAAAAGAATAGTTTCCGAGGAAATCCTACAATAGTTTCAATATCTTTGCAGTATGCTAAGATGCTTGGTTCCTTTTTCATTTTTCACAGCGCTCATCTTGAGTGGATTCACCTCGTGCGACATTGAAACGGCAGAGGCCAAGAAAAGTCAGAGACTTATTATCGCATCCGATTTTTTGCACGTCCAGGACACGCTGATTTTCAAGGAATTCGTTCGGGAAAATAATGTGCGCGTCGTTATTCGGCACCTCAGCGGCAATAAAATCATTGAAAAAATTAAACGCGAGGGATTCAATTCTGGTTTGGACATCGTGTTGACGAAAAACATGAACACAGCTTTGCGCCTCAACAATGTAGGGGCCTTACACGATTTTGAAAAAAACGAAAATGACGTTCAATCTCAAAATCCATACATTTCCTACACCCACAACTTTGTGGGAATTGGTCTCGATCCATTCGTGTTCAAATACCCTGTAGATTCCGTTCGCACGGCTAGACACTACCAAGATTTGATGAAAACAAAGCACTACTACACATTATCGGATGCAGATATCCTGAGTTTTTTGAGTCCGATCAGAAAGGAAAGGAACCGGGCTAACACCTACGAATGGATCAAGAATTGGAAGAAAAACGGCTCCTTGCGCCCAGCGAAAGCTCCTTGGTCGGATTCTGCCAAGGTGATTTTGTGCAAATACAGTCAGCTAGACGCTTTTCAAGATAGTATTTGGTCGAACTATTCGAAAACCATTCACTTCCCCAATACAGATCGCGCTGGAGTTTACTTCGATTTGGTATGTGTTTCCATCGTTCAGCAAGCAGAACATTTCACGGAAGCACAAAAATTCTTGGCATTTTGCCAAAATGCGGGACACAATACTGTTATCAATTCCAGGATCAAACGTTTTCCCGTGTATCCTTGCCTTTCTGCTCTAAAAAATGGTCCTCCATTCTATCCCGTAAAAATTGATCAGTTGGTTCAATACCATGAGGTGCTCAGACGTGTACTATTAAAGATGAAATAGTGTCACCAGCTAACTACATGACAAAAATAATAAACACCTCATTGTCAGTAAATTAACCACTGGATTAATTGTTTAAAACCTTGAAAATCTGTATCTTAGTGAATGATTCTAAGTTATTCAAAAAGCCCAATTTACAAGGTTAGTCACGAAGATACCACCTTATTTTCAGTTCTGAAAAAAGAATTTTCCACTATCAACGTTGCTCGGCTAAAATTAATGTCGATGTTCATTAGTGCCTTGTGCAAAGTTCAGACAGTGAACTACGAGCGTCTTGCT
>CALFOS010000193.1 GCA_937919725.1 uncultured Fluviicola sp.
TGGGTGGGCTCTGTATAATTTATGTTTTCAAATGACCAAAGTATCTTTTCAGAACCAAAATATTTGCTTCTGAAAACAAACTGCGATGTTATTCAACTCATTTAGATATTTGATTCAAGAAGAAAATAATATTTGGTTGTTGAAGTGCCACAGCAAAGAGCGTGGGCTAAATGTGGGCTAATAATTAAAATAAAAAAGCGTAATCATTTGTTTTTCAATTAATTACGCTCTTAAATCTTTACAAAATGTGGAGTCGGAGGGTTTCGAACCCTCGTCCAAACGACGAGCAACTAAGCTTTCTACATGTTTAGTCTTCGATTAATTTTCGATGAATTCCTGGACAAAGACACCCAATAAATTCACTTATCTTCTGAGTTTCGCACTAGCTTAGAAGTATCACTAGCACTATTCTGAAAAAAATGGTCCTTCTTGATCCCTGTTTATCAGACGGAAACGTGGGAGAAGGAACTTGTCTGTGTACTATACTTCCACTAGATTAAGCTTAATTTGTCTAACAAATTAGGCAGCAAGTCTGTATGACGTGTTGTCAATTATAGTTTGAGGCAAATGATTAAAGAGCTTCACCACAAGGCTCTACATGCTTACACTCAACAACTTCTATCGCTGTCAAATCCAATACGACCCCAAAGAACTACAGCAAAGTTAACAATATTTATTCCGCTTTTGTGAAAAGAAACGTTAAGATCGTTAGTCGGGCGTTCGAGCGGGTTTTCCACTGTAGTCTCCGATCCGTCAGCTGACGGATCGGAGAGCTGCCGTTTCACCCCCTAACGCAAAAAAAAATGAGTACCGACCAAATATCAATACTCATTTAAACGATCTCGTTCGATTTATTCTAAGCTTCTTCTTCCTGCAACTGCGCTTTCTTGCTTCTTCGGTACAAAAAAGTTCCGAAAATGCTGCGTTTCGCAAAGCGATATGGCTTATCCGAGTTAACTAATTTCGCATACACATTGTGATTCACACCAAAATACTCATACGTAGAGCCATCCGTAAACGTGATCTCCAACAACTGTCCTTTGTGCTTGAAATCAGAAATTCCCGATTCAGTCGTCAAAATTTTGTACTCCTCCTTTTGAGCTTCCTTCGTTTCAGGCGCGATGCTCACCAAAAAATGGTAACCATCCACGACACTACGACCCATCACTTCAGCCTCAGCGGCTTTTTCATCCCCTTCTTGGAATTTGTCTGGATGCCATTCCTTCACCAAATCACGGTACTTCTTTTTCAAAGGCGCCAATTCTATTGTACCCTCAATCTCAAATAATTTCTTGTACTCGTTTACTCGTTTCATAACAACTCCAGATTAGTATTTTTTCTCAAATCTGGCGCAAAGGTACGTATTTGTTCGGGATGGGCAAATTTTAGTTTTTCTACATCGACCTTTAGTAAATCAGAGATTCGATTAGGAGTCCACTTGAAATGGGAGCATCCAATCTTGTTCAAGGAGCTATGTGAAAAATACTACAAAAAAAGGAGCTCCTCTGAATCGTAGAGATTCTATCTATTTCTTCTTATTTCTTCAATAAATCACGGATCTCAGTCAACAACAACTGATCTGCTGTTGGTGCAGGAGGAGCTGCTGGAGCTTCAACCTTCTTCTTATCCATTTTTGCTGCTGCTTTTACCACCGCGAAGATAACTGCTCCGATGATTACAAAATTCACAACTGCCTGAATAAAAAGACCGTATTGAACGTTTACACCATTAATCTCCATTGATAATGTAGCGAAACTTTTGCCGACAATTGTACCAATTATAGGCATGAAAATGTCGTTGACTAGTGAAGTTACAATCGCTCCAAATGCTCCAGCGATGATTACTGCGACGGCGAGATCCATAACGTTTCCTCGCATCAAAAATGCTTTGAATTCTTTTAACATAATAGTATTGTTTTTTAGTTGTTCAAATTTACACTAAGCGCAATAAATGAGCCACAAAAGTATAAAAAACTCTATAAATTGACACAAAAACAGGACGAACTAAAGTTCAAAGGGGTGTCTATTGATCAAAGATCGGCTCAAGGTTACTTCATCTGCATACTGCAATTCGGCACCAACAGCAACTCCACGCGAGATCGTTGAGATGGTGATATTGAACTCTTTTAGCTTTTTGTAGAGGAAGAAGTTGGTCGTGTCGCCTTCCATCGTTGGACTCAATGCAAACACAATCTCAGTTGTATTCCCTTCTCGCACGCGTTCGATGAGTGCTGGAATATTCAAATCAGAAGGCCCAACCCCATCCATCGGGGAAATGATTCCTCCCAAAACATGATAAACACCGCCGTAACTTTCCGTTGCTTCAATCGCGAGAACATCACGAATATCTTCTACTATACATATTAAAGTATGGTCGCGTTTTTCGTTCAAACAAATCGAACACGTTTCCTGATCGGACACATTTCCACAGCACGAACATTTTTTCACGTTCGCTTTCATTTCGATAAACGCTTCCGAGAAAATCCTGATTTCTTCCTCGCTTCTATTCATCAGTTGCAACACCATCCGCAAGGCTGTTCTTCGACCTATCCCAGGGAGGGAAGACATCTGTTCTACGGCGTTTTCGATATGCTTCGATGGAATTTTCACAGTTCAAAGTTACCGAAATCAATCGTAGGTGGTTCGCTTAGAAGTATTACTTTTGCATACTTCAATCTTAACAAGTGCAACAACAAGTAAACATAGTCAATAAGCGAGCTAAGTTCGAATACCATCTCATGGATGAGTTCGTTGCCGGCATGAAATTGTCTGGTACGGAAATAAAGAGCATTCGTAATGGTAAGGCGAGTATTGTTGAAGCATATTGTGTTTTCTCAAATGGAGAAGTATTCATTCGAAACATGCAAGTTCAGGCATACGAGAACAGCTCTTTTGCACATCATAATCCTCGTGGAGATCGAAAATTGTTATTGAATCGTAAGGAAATTGACAAGATTGAAAAATTCATGAAGGTCAAAGGAAATACCATGGTTCCTCTCAAAATATTCCTCTCGGATAAGGGTTGGGCAAAGTTGAAGTTCGCCACTGCAGTCGGAAAGAAATTATACGATAAGCGAAATGATCTGAAAGATAAGGACGACAAACGCGATATGGATCGTGCGATGAAACGTTTCTAAAGAAATCCAAGGGTGAGCAGATGCGCCCAATGATCGTTCCTCAATAAAAAATAAATCATCAAGATATTGACGCCATAGAAAGACGTTTGGTGCATAATTGTGAAACGGACCGTTTGATCCTTAGTGAAGTATGTGAGGCCGGGGAGTAAGAAAAACGCGACCACAATCCAATAATTCGTGTAAAACGTAAAATGCACTCGGTAGGGTGAATGACGTAATTTCGCAATGGAAATAAGTTCGATTGGCTCATGAAAAATCCAACTAGAGCGCACGTAAATGGTGGGACTCTGACTAAATGAGTAGGAGTCTAATCCAGAAATCCAATAGGTGCTTTTGTTCGTTTCAACGATACTAATTGGTTCATGTCCGCTCGAAAATCCGGCGCGTAAGTTATAGCGTACAACATCTTCAGTATAGAAATGATTCTGTGTGAATCGCTCGGTAATTAAGGCAAGCGAGAGAATAACTCCACAGATCGCCGACCACCGCATCACTCTCCAACGCCATCCTGTGGTCAATAATCGAAAATAGCGCTCGTTCTCTTCTTGCTCACGTTTTTGTTGATCTTGTTGTCGGTCTTTGGCTTCGCGCACGCGTTCAGCTGTACTTTTTGCTTTTCGTTCCGGGGAAGATTGAGATGGCTCTGCTGCGGGAGAACCCGATCGCATAATGCGTGTTTTTGGAGCGGGTTTCTTGCCCATCAAGATTTCGTATGCCTCTGTGATGATGATGAATTTCGCTTGTGCCGTTGCACTCGGATTTTTGTCGGGATGGTAGAGCATGGCCAATTTCCGAAACTGTTTGCGAATCGTCGCCTGATCGGCACCAACGGGAATCCCAAGGGCTCTATAGTATTTCGAGAGCGACATGTGGCAAGGATTTACTTGTTATTCGGTCAATTTTCCCGCTGCTTGTGTAAGCAAATTTGTTGAGGTACTTGATTTCCTTCGGAATGGAATAGTTGGCCAGAAGTGATGCGAAATCCGATTTTTTAAGATTCAATCGCTGCACACTTTCTACCCACAGGATCAATTTTTCGCCCAAACGGGTATCTGGTTCACCACTTACAAAAAATGGGCGAACAATCAAGTTCACTAATTTCAATTCAATTTCTTCGGGATGCAATTTCACACCGCCGCTATTGATCACAAAATCCGTTCGACCCAACCATCGAAAGGAAGTAGGAGAGAGGAGTTCGATCGCGTCGTTTGTCTGTAAATTATGCACGCCAATCGTCGGCGCGTCAATCACGAGCGAACTGTTTTTTTCGTCCACAGAAATTCCTGGTAAGCAAGAAAATTGCCCTTCCCGTGGATGATTCAAGCTGCGCATAGCGATGTGCGAAATCGTTTCCGTCATACCGAAAGTGTGAAAAACCTTCGTTGGAAGTTCCTGCAGTTGATCGATCAATTTTTCAGACACCGCAGCTCCTCCAATGATCAGTTGTTCGATGTTCGCGAACCTACTCAAATTCGCATCTAGGCAGTTCTGCACTTGCATCGGAACCATCGCCGCGAACGTAATGTTACCGTCCACATTGGCCAGTGGATTCGAGCTCACGTCTACCACGATCAGCTTCAATTCAAGCACTAATGCTCGAACCACCATCATTCTACCGCCAATGGTATCCATCGAAAGGCAGAGTAGGGCTCTGTCACCTTTTTTTAACCCTAAAAATTCGCCCGTCGCTTTGGCTGAGGCAATCATGTGCTGCTTTCGAAGCACGATTTTTTTTGGTTTACCAGTGGATCCAGATGTGTGCACTACTATTTCGGATGTTGGCGCATTCCATTCGTCGATAAAAGCGAGTACTTTTTCGTTGGTTTCATTCTCTCGTGTTTCGAATTGGATCGGCATGCGGTTTTGGAATGGTATTTGGTTTAAAAGTAACAACTTTGAAGAATACGCCGTTCTCGCGCCAAAGAAATGAGAACATATTTTGTATTTTTAGGCAAGTAATGAAGAAATTATGAGAAAAGTAGTTGGAATATTGGCGGTCGCACTCCTTGCAATTGCATGCATGAGCACCGTTTCAAACAAAGGAAAGGGCATCGAGTTTTTGAAAATTAATTTGGAAACAGCACAGAATAAAGCATCAAAATCAGGCAAATTGATCTTCATCGACGCCTACACAGATTGGTGCGGACCTTGCAAACAAATGGCAGCAACCACATTCAAGGACGAAGAAGTTGGTGAATTTTTCAACAAAAACTTCATCAACATGAAAGTGGAAATGGAAAAAGATGCCGATGGGCCAAACATTGCAAAACGATACCGCGTTTACGCATATCCTACTTTACTGATCATCGACGGGCAGGGGAACTTGGTCAAATCGATCGTAGGATTCAAAACAAAAGCACAACTGATGGCCGTTGCAGAATCGGCGTTGTAGAAAATACATCAATTCAAAATTCAGATAACTCGGATGGAAATCTCATTGTTTAGCGACGATGGTTTTTTTTTAGCCGCTACCCCGACCTTCGTTTCTTCGTTCCGATGGCGTGCGAATAAATCGGGGTCGTTCTCCGTGCTTTAGTTCTGCCAAAAAATGCTGTGCCGCTCTATCTCGCCTGTTCACTTCGGCAAGCTCAGTGACTATGCGAGAATTGGCAGCAAGACACATTTTTTCGTCAGAAGCTACCGCAATTCGTCCTAGCGGAGGAATCTCGGGCTCGACAACTAATTCCCTATCAACAAGATCGTGCTTCGTTAATCAAATCAACTAGGGGCGAGACAAAAAAAATCCCCAGATCTTTCGACCTGAGGATTTGAATATAAAGTTAGAAAAGGATTATTTCCCTTCGCCTTCCATTTTTTGTTTCAATTCTGCCAATGCATCCAAATCTCCCAAAGTCGATTTTTCTGATGAAGCATTAAGAGAGCTCACTGCATTTGATGTTGGTGAACCACCACCACCTTTCGCAGTAGAAGCAGATGGTTTACCTTTTGCAGACTTCTCGTCCATTTCTTCGAATGTAGCTGTGTGTGATACAACAATTTTACGTGAGTCTTTATTGAATTCAATCACTACGAATTCCAATGATTCTTCCACTTTCGCGTTTGAACCATCTTCTTTGCGCATGTGACGTGCAGGACAAATACCTTCCAATCCATACGTCAAAGAAACGATACCAGATTTATCTTTGTTGTCGATAATTGTTCCAGTGTGCGTTGTTCCTTCAGCGAATGTGCTTTCGAATACTTCCCATGGATTTTCTTCCAATTGTTTGTGTCCTAATGAAATTCTACGGTTTTCACGGTCGATTTCCAATACCACAACTTCCATTGCGTCGTCTACTTTACAGAATTCTGACGGGTGCTTGATTTTCTTTTGCCAAGAAAGGTCAGAGATGTGGATCAAACCATCAACTCCTTCTTCCAACTCAACAAATACACCGAAGTTAGTGAAGTTACGTACTTTGGAATTGTGACGTGTTCCAACAGCATATTTCCCTTCGATTGCTTCCCATGGATCTGGCATCAATTGCTTGATTCCCAAAGACATTTTACGGTCTTCACGATCTAATGTAAGGATCACTGCTTCAACAGTATCTCCAACTTTCAAGAAATCTTGTGCCGAACGAAGGTGTTGTGACCAGCTCATTTCTGAAACGTGGATCAATCCTTCAACTCCAGTAGCAATTTCAACGAATGCTCCGTAGTCTGCCATCACAACAACAGTTCCTGTCACCTTGTCACCAAGGTTCATTCCTGTATCGAGTGCATCCCATGGATGTGGTTGCAATTGTTTCAAACCAAGTGCAATTCGTTTTTTCTCATCATCGAAGTCAAGAATAACAACGTTCAATTTCTGATCCAACTCAACGATTTCTTCTGGGTGATTAACACGACCCCAAGAAAGGTCAGTAATGTGAATCAATCCATCTACGCCGCCCAAATCAATGAAGACTCCGTATG
>CALFOS010000194.1 GCA_937919725.1 uncultured Fluviicola sp.
ATCCGATAACTCCTCAAATGAGACAGAAATATTTACCTTAGAGCAAATAAATCACCCCATGGCAAAAAGCATCCTCTCCGAGACCCCAGAATTGGACTATTCAGAGGCATCTGACTACTTCAATCCCGAAGCATTTACTGAACTTGTGGAGAATCGACGCAGTTGTAGACTTTATACCGACGAAAAAATTCCCGAAGATGTGATGAACAAATGCCTCGACCTAGCACTACTCGCCCCGAATTCATCCAACATGCAGCCCTGGGAATTCTACTGGGTTCGTTCAGAGGAGAAGCGAAAGCTACTCACCTCCTATTGCCTCGATCAACCTACCGTGAAAACTGCTGCAGAAATGATCGTGATTGTTGCGCGCAGAGACACGTGGAAACGCAACAGCGCATTGATGCTCAAAGCATTCGACGAGCAAGAAGGAAAAGTACCCGATTCAGCGATTTTGTACTACAAGAAAATAGCACCACTTGCCTACAATCAAGGATTTTTGGGTTGGTTCGGATTGGTAAAACGCATCGCATTCAACGTGATCGCGATCAGAAAACCGATGGTTCGCCAACCGAAATCGATTGAAGACATGCGGGTATGGTCGAATAAATCTACCGCACTAGCTGCCGAAAACTTGATGCTGGCATTTCGCGCATATGGCTACGACACCTGCCCGATTGAAGGTCTGGATCAACGACGCGTCCGACGAATGTTGAAATTACCCTACGGAAAAGCCGAGGTGTGCATGGCGATCAGTGTTGGAAAGCGTGGTGAAAATGGAATTTACGGTCCGCGGATTCGCTTTGATCGAGAATTGTTTGTGAAGGAGGTGTAGTTTCGATTCTCGTCCTACGCTCGATTTTCCATTCCACAGAATGAGCCTACATTGTTGTTCGAAACACAAAGCGGACTGAAGCCCGGAGACCACTTGAGCACCCAGCCGAGCTCAACTATCGAGCATTATGGAACCACTTGCGAATATACTCAGCAATCAGGCCGACACGGACCCATTTGGTTCACCCAAAAAGGATGTCGTAGATTACATTTTCCGCTTCGAACTGCTCGATTAAGTTGGACTGCTAGTAAACGAAACGTAATATTGTTGTTCGATTCCGTCATTTTCAGTAGTTAGTAATGAGGACTGCCCGTTTTTTTTGTCCGAATAATGTGTTAGCTCCCACGTTGAGTCCTCCTCTGCTGGAGCATGCGGTTTGCTGTCGGTTTGAGCGTGACTAGAAAAGAAAAAAAACGAAAACAAAAGGATCAAAATAATTTTCATAATGAATTGATTTCAAATTGCTTGATTCCAAAATGCAACTATTTTCGCGGAAAAGGAAAACTGGGCGGTATCAAAGTTCCTGAAGAAAAAGTAACTTCGGTATAAACTACACAAATACTTCGGTCACATGAAATCGATTCTACTTACTTCTATTGTTTTGTTTTCGTTCGGAATTTTAGCTCAAAACGGCGGGGAAACCTGCGCTACGGCAACGGTAATTCCATCTCTCCCCTACCAGGCAATTGGAAACACATCTGGTTCGGTTGATAATTATTTTGCAGCTTGCCAAGACGTTGGGAATCCTGGTGGAGCGAAAGATGTAGTATATGAATTCACCAATGGACCAACTCCAAGGTACATTGATATCAGTGTTTGTCAGGCCATCACCAACTACGATTCTCAAATTTACATCTACGCAAATTCCTGCACGGGAACTCCTGTTGGGTGTCAAGAAGATGGGTGTCAATCGCCAGCCTACAGTGCTGCGTACAATTCGCGTATCACAGCGCAATACCTCGATGCGAATACGACATATTATATCGTCGTTGACGGCTACGAAGTGAATTCACAGGGCGATTTTCAACTCAATATCTCCGAAAGCATTGGACTTACGCCTCCAACATCAAGTAACTTACCTTTGGTTGTGATCAATACAAACGGACAGACAGTCCCTAACGAACCGAAGATAAATGTTCTAATGAAAATCATGGATTATACTCCCTTCCTCAATCACCCAACCGATCCTGGAAATGTCTTTGAAGGAAACGCGGGCATTGAAATTCGCGGAGCCTACTCAGCCTCTCTTCCTCAAAAACCGTATGGAGTTGAAACCCGAGATGCATCTGGACTTAGCTTTAATGTTCCCATCTTAGGAATGCCTTCGGAAAACGATTGGATTCTTCTGCCAAATTACAACGATAAAACCTTTCTGCGAAACATTCTCGCGTTTGATCTCTTTACAAAAATGGGACATTACGCACCGCGAACCCAACTCTGTGAAGTGATTGTGAACGATATTTACAACGGAATCTACGTCTTCACCGAAAAAATTAAACGCGACAATAACCGGGTAGACATCCGCCGAACAGACGTGTTAGACAACGCAGGCGACAGTCTCACTGGAGGTTACATTTTTAAAGTTGATTATTGGAACAATTCCGATAGTTGGCCATCCACGTATTCGAATCCAAGTTACCCTGGAAACACTGTGCATTATGTGTACGATTATCCAGATGCTACCTCCATCACAGTTCAGCAGGAAACATATATTCAAGGAACGGTTACAGCCTTCGAAGATGCGCTTTGGGGACCGAATTTCACTGACCCGAACCTGGGGTACCGCGCTCATATTGACATTGTGTCATTCTTGGATTATTTCATCGTCAACGAATTCGCTCGCAACATCGACGGATTTAAGAAAAGCAGACGCTTCCACAAAAATACCGATAGTATCAATCCTCACATCTTCGCTGGACCTGTTTGGGATTTCGATTGGGCATACAAAGACACCGAATCTGCCGAGCAAAATGGCGCAGGATGGCGACATAGTTATTCGGGAGGAACGGACGTTACCCCTCCAGGTTGGTACATCCGCCTCATTCAGGACCCAACTTTTGCCGAAGAGTTAGCGTGTCGTTATTTCAACCTTCGTCAAACAATTCTAAAAAAAAGCACGCTCAATGCCTACATCGACTCGCTAGGCACCTACGTGAATGATGCGCAAACAAGGCATTATGATCGTTGGCCGATCTTAGGGCAAAATGTTGGCACGCCCGAACTTGGGACGCAACCCACGACGTATGCAGGAGAGCTTATCAAATTTAAACAGTGGATTTCAGATCGCCTCGATTGGCTCGATCTCAATATGCCAGGGTTCTGTCCAAACGTGGGAATCGATGAAAATAACGCAAAAATTCCTTACTTCGTTGCGTATCCAAATCCAACGAATGGACAAATTAATTTTTATGCAGATCAGATCATTGAAACCTTAGAAATTTCTGATTTAGCTGGAAAAACAATTCATTCGAAAGCGGGAGATGGCCAGCAATTAATCACATTGGAATCGACATTACTTCCTGGAATTTATCTAGCGACGGTGCGATTAATCAACGGGAAATCTGTTCAAACGAAGTTTACGCATTTGTAGGCTCAGTTGGATTTAATAGCGCCAACAAAGTCGAATAAACTTCGCCATCTAGTGTGAAGTTTTCCAACTCAAGGGCCTCTCGTTCAACCGTTGATAGCAGTTTGAAAGCCGATTCCAATTTCGACTGTTTCAACAAACGTTTCGCGGTGACAAAGGATTTCGTGAGCTCATTCTCCTCACTTCCCTCCTTCTGAATGGCCGTTTGTGCGATAAAATCAATCATCCGATGTTTCAAGCGATTCCGAAGCACGGCGTTCTGACAATTCGTTCGTAAAAGTTACACGAGTTGCACTTCCCGACTTTTCATCTAGTATGAGGGTCGGAATTTTTCTTTGCCCAAATCCGCCC
>CALFOS010000195.1 GCA_937919725.1 uncultured Fluviicola sp.
TTTTCACCTTTTTCGATAAGGAATTAAGATTTTTTCGTCACTCATCAATTAAGTAAGATGGGCACTCCATGAAGATCAAAATAGAAAATTTCCCCATTTTTTCTTCCTTGAATAATGCCATTTCGTAAGAAGTTGAGTTGCTGATATTCCACAGGAATGAGCTCGTTTCCGTGCGAGTCGAACAAGCCCACTAGCGATTGAGATGGCGTCGAAAAAAGCGTTTGACTGTGCGCCGTGATTTTATCGAAACAAGGTAGAATTTGTAGATGACCGTGTCCGTTGATGAGCGTCCAGCCATCGGTTTCTTTCACGGGAGCCAATTTCCCTAAAAATGCTCCTGCACCGTCAAATGTTCGGTTGAATTGATTGATTCCGTTCACGTCCACAAATTGGTAGTCGCTTCCATTTTCGAGCAAAAGAAATCCATTCGTAAACTTTCCGACACTCTTCCATCTTCCTTTAAATTTCACTTCTAGATTCCCACCGAAAAGCACCGTTTCAGATTGTCCAGCAGAAATTGCCAATCCCTCGCCTACCTCTTGCGCTCGACTGAGCGTAGATTCGAAGCTGATTTCATTCCAATTTGAATCGAAATAGTGACCATTCTTGTCCGTGTCAATGATCAAACAGCCATTTTTCCCCATGGTTTCGATGGATTTCGCTTGAAACTCGAACCTGCGCTCTTCACCCACACCTAATATGCGAAATTGCTTATCAAAATCGAGGATTCGGCCATTGTAAAAATGCACCAACTTGTTGCCCGAAACCTTTTCGACTTTTCGCTGATCAGACGAATAGACGATGGCCTTACCATCTTGAATGAGGGCGTAATTTCCGGAAATCGAATCGGCTAAGACATCCTTTTGCTTGCAATTTTCGATCACTTTAAGCTGGTCGTCGTAGAGTAAATTCTTGCTACCATCTCGCGCAAAAATGTAATCGCCTTCTCGTCGGATTTCCTTGTATTGAAATGGAATGAGCGTTTGATCGTCCATCGAAAGTAAGCCAAATTTCCCGCGTGATTTGACCAAAACAAATTGCTCGAACCAAATTTCTTCAGGTTGTTCTTTCGTGGCTCCAAGCTGCATTCCGTGCTTGTTGTAAATGGTATATTCTTTATTTTCTTTACTATAGAAAACGCCATTATCGGTGAGCTTCTGAAACCGCGTATCATCAGAAATTACAGAATAATCTGGCGCGATAAGGACTTTTCGTCCTTCCATTTGAACTTGCGCAAAATCTCCTTTGTCCGTATAAAATTGTGTGATTCCATTGCTTAGAATTCGACCATTGGTATCCAAAAATCGCGTTCCATTGCTCTTTCGTTGAACAATAAATAAGGTGTCAGAAATAGGACTTCGTTTCACCGAACTGTTGATTAAGGGAATAGCGAAAGAATCGGCACGGGTTACGCCCCAATTTCCATCTTTGAGCACGATGGCCGTTTCGTAGAGATAGGGTTCTGCAAAATTGAAGGAATTTGCGAACATCGTTCGACCGTTTGTGTCCAAAAAATTCCATTCTGAATCCTTGAAGCGAATGTAATCTCGCTCAGAACCGTCAAGAAATACCTTCAGAAAATTAGGAACATCACCGTTGAGGTTGTAGTCGGGATAGCGAAACGCATCGAAATCGGTTTTTTTGGCGGGAACGAGTTCCGTTTTGGTTGAGGTACAATAGCGAATAAAACGCTCGTCTCCATGATCGATGTAATCGACACGCAAAATTTTATCGTCGTCGAGTAGAACACCTGAACCTTTTTCAGAGACGAAGCGGGAATAGGAGCGCGAGAGCAAATCCATAGTGTCTAAACTTATCAACGGCTCTGGAACGAGTGGTTTCCCGGTTCGATGACTCATCACTTGCATCTGAATCACGCTCACCTCGCCAAGTCCTGTCAGCTTCATTTTTCTTCGTCCATTTTCTACCAAACTGAAGTCTGCATCGTGTACAAACATCGGCTGTTTGTATCGCGGCGTGATGAGAACGCTGTCATTTTCACCTTTTAGTCCCCATTTCAAGCGCTCTTCTACAAGAAAACCCAGCGAATCGTAGAACGGCACGAGCTCGTTGAACCAACCAAGCGGATAAAGTCGTTCGTCCACGCCTAAAGCGCCTGAGGCCTTGGAATGCATCAAACTAGTGACGTTGGAAAGCACGATGTCCTTAACAATTCTGTGCGCAGAATCGAGTTCCACAATGCGCAACATCGAGCTCGTGAATGCGCGTATACTGGAATTCCTCAGTACCATTTTTGAATAATCGCAAGGGAGGAGGATTTTTCCCGTTTTGCGCGACATAATGCCAACTAAATCGAGTTCGTTGTGGAGCGTGAAAAAATCGCGGTAAGTCACCACATAATCGTATTTACAGGGCACGAGTTCTTTTCCATTTTTGTCGATGATGCCAGCTCCAGAAGGCGTTCTCACGTTGAACAATCCTCCGTAAGAGGAGATGGAAGTGTAATTGATTGGGATGAGTAAACGTCCATTTCTATCGCCCAAACCTACCTTGCCATTTTTGCGGATTAAAAACAAATCGTTGCTGTAATAGGAAATATCTTCGCTGGGAAATGTGGTCATCACATTACCGTTGATGGCGTTGACCACGATCGAATTTCCATTTTGCACGTAGAGAATTTCATCGTTTCGGATGCGAATGGTTTTTGCGTCGATCGGCAGGACAATTTCGTGACTCGAGTAGGCGATTTTTTTGGTTTCGGCGCAATCAATCAATAGGTATTTTCCCGTGAAAGATGGAATGGATTCACCTAAATTAACTTCCACTGCCTTCGCATCGAACAAGTGAACCGTCGTGTCAATTCTGCAATACACATAACCGAAATCCGCTTCGAGAATGTTGCTTTCGTTGGTAATAGTCCATTCTTTTTGTCCGACGACATTGATGATGACCATCGAAGAATCGAACGTTGCTTGGAACCAATTCCTATCAATGAACGTTGAGCGCCGAAGCTTGCGCAGTTGGATCGAGTCATTCATCCAGTTTCCGAGGTATTGTAATCCTCCTTTGAGCATCAAATAATAGCCACCTTCCAGTTGTTTGATACTTGTGAAGGCTTCGGCGAGTACCACGTCACCCTTATCGCTGATGATTCCGTATTTCTCATAACGCATAAAAACGCTTAGTCCACACGCATCGAAGTTCCCCAAATCGTGAATGGCTGGGTCGAGCATGCGCCGCTCACCTTTCGAGTAGATGCACCACCGACCATTGATGTTATCGGAAAGAGCTTGCTGCGCGAAAAGAGAATGAGATGCTACAAAAAGAAACAGTATCGTGGCGGAGCGAATCAAAGCAACGCACTCATGTGATTCATGATGTCCTTCGCCGATTTCAACTTAATGCCCGTGTCTTTGAGCGTGAATTCGCACAATTGACCATTTTTGAGTGTTCGCGCATGATTGAAACCTTCGTTGGAAAGGGATGCCACCTTGTTTCCAGGAAGAATGGCGATCAAACAATTTTTCATGTTTGGATCGAATGAAAAATTGTTATCGCCTCCGGGATTGTACGCTACGATAGCATTCTCGTCTGGCGAAAGTAGAAAAAGTGAAACCAATTTCGGGTCGGTATTTTTCGGTAGATTGAAGTTTGCGATCAACTTTTTTGGATTCTTCCGCGTACACACGATGTCCCAGTTGAAGGTTCCAAAATTGTCGATTTCGATGGAACGAACGACTCTACCTGCCAACATTTCGGCGGCATGTTTCCGAGTTTCAGCAAATCCTTCGGTCATTTCTTTCCGGTTCTTCTTTGATGCGAGCATTGCTTGATCCATCGTGTAGGGCGCAACGGGGTATCGAAGTGTTTGCTTGACATTTGTTTTCGCCTCCAAGGTAAGTCCGAGGGAATCCGTTTTCACGAGTCGCAATTTGGTGCTTTGGAGTTGGAGCACATTTTTTTCTCCACTTTTCAGTGGTCGTTTCACCTCCCACCCAACGATGTCGAGTTTCGCCA
>CALFOS010000196.1 GCA_937919725.1 uncultured Fluviicola sp.
TTCAACGAATCAATTCAATAAAGCCTGTTAAGTAAGTATTGCCAAATTTCGCTCTGTAAAAGTAACTGCCTTCTGTACAAGGCTTCCCTTCAAACATACCATCCCATGTGGGGTGGTCTTCGTTAAGGATTGCGATTACATTTCCCCATCGGTTGAAAACAATCAATTCTGCAACGTCCAAACCTTCGATGGAATAACTGTCATTGGAGAAATCGTTATTTGGCGTAAATACATTCGGTAAATTTGGAAGGCAATTTTCAACTTCTTCCACCTCAAAAAGAGAAACGGAATCAATGTAATAGAACGGAAAATATGAGTTGTATATATTAATTCCAAGACTATCGTTGAAAATTAGTTCCGTTTCATCGTACTCTCCGAAATAACCTATTGTCACGTATCTTTCGCCTCCATTTGCCAAATAGTCAAACTCTAAACTGATCCATTCGCTAGTGTCGAACAGGGAGGAAGAGTTAGCCCAGGTGGGTTCAATGCTCTCCCAGTCCGCCAATGTATTGATGTAAAGACTATCTTGTGCGATAAGAACTCCAAGTTTACTAATGCCGTGTGTTGCTCTATCTGCCAAATTTATCCGCATGGAGAAATGATATGAATGACATGGCTTGAGCTTATCGAAGAGTTTTGCGCTAATCAATTCTACCGCAAAAACTTCATTCGAATTTAGAGAATACTCAAACGCTCCTAGTCCAACATAGGCATTACCATCAAAAGCATGCTGATAACCAAATTCGTTATTTGGTACCCCAACAATGCCATTTCCAGAGTTGTTACAGACATTAAAGTAATCAGGTGAACCCACACTATAATTTGTTGGATACCACCAACCCGTGCATCTCTCGAACTGACCATCACTTGCTTCCCTAGAATCAGGACATTGAGAATACTCCTCAAAACTCCCATTAGGAACAAGGTTTTGTGCCGTACTTGTGAACGAAACTAGAAAAACTAGATATAAAAAAGGCTTTATCAAAAAATTCGTTTGTTTAAAATTAATCTTTCTTCTTCATTTCGCAGAAGCAAGGCGTGAAAAGTCCGACTTTCTTAAAGACGGATGTTCAGGAATAATGGTTTGATCTATTTCATTGATAGTGGCGTAAAAGATTAAATGAAAAGTGACCGCATGGGCGAAAATTATCACTAATGATCTATCGTTCAACAGTAAAAGGTCAGATCAAAATAAATAAAAAAGTGCAATATATGCCGTAAAATTTAAATTGTTTTTGCGCGAACCTTGTATGTGGCAAATAATGCACAATACGATGAACGTTACCTAAGTTTGATTTCTAAGGAAATTAAGCGGCTTCGTATTGCTAAAGGCTTTTCCAGCTACGAAACATTTGCCATTGAAAAAAACCTAGATCGAAAGCAATATTGGCGCGTAGAGAATGGTCAAAACATTACGGTGAAAACGCTGACCAAAGTTCTAGATGGCTTAGAAATTAGTTTCGCAGATTTTTTCAAAGATCTCGATTGATCGGATTTGAAGGGAAATTCCTATTGCTCCCTGCCAACCAATCCACATTTTTCGTAACTTGATCCTTCAAACGAATACAATTGAACAGATCTGCTGCCATTCTTGCGCTTGTTTTTGTTGTTGTGAGTTCCACCTCGCGCGCACAAGACATCCATTGGTCACAGTTCGACGACAATCCAATCTATCAAAACCCTGGAAATACAGGTCAGTTCAATGGCGATATTCGTTTCGTGGGAAACTACCGTGATCAATGGCGAAGCGTGACAGTTCCTTTCAATACGATTTCGGTTTCCACGGATGCGAACATGGCTTTCAATCGAAATTTGGGTGTTGGCATGATGCTTTTTCACGATGTAGTCGGCGATGGAAAATTTCGAACGGTGGAAGTGCAAGGAAATGTCTCCTATTTGCTCAAAATCACTTCGGATTCAATGCATACCTTGCGACCCGGATTCAATGTTGGCTTAAATCATCGGCAGTTGAATTCAGATCAATTTTATTTCGACAATCAATTCAATGGAATTCAATTCGATCCTTCACTTCCAACCAACGAATCATTCTTATCAGACAAGAGAAGTAATTTTTCCTTCGGAGTTGGGACGATTTATCAGTATTACAAAGATGAACGTTTCAATATCACCGGAGGATTTGCGCTATTCAACGTGAATCGCCCCGACCAAGGATTTTTCGGGACAAAAATTCAACGCGATCGCCGTTTGAACGTCTTCGTAAAAGGAATTTACAAACTCAACTACGACTGGGACATTTTACCGAGCATGCAATTTTCCGTTCAAGGCGTTTACCGTGAATTTATCCTCGGAGCGCGCGCAAAATACACGCTTGTAAACCGTTTGGGAGAATACCGTGCATTATACGGTGGGCTTTTCTATCGGAATAAAGATGCGGCGTACCTTTCTGTTGGAATGGATTATCAAAATTGGTTCGTTGGAATGAGTTACGATATCAATTTCTCGAAACTAGTTCCAGCCAGTCGGCTCCGTGGAGGATTTGAATTGTCAGTTCGCTACATATTAACTCGTTTTAAACCCAAAAAGATCGTACATCGAATATGTCCAGATTATATTTAGTCGCATTCTTCATTTTTGGAAGTTCGTTCGTCTTTGGACAGAATAACTTGCCGAAGTACCTCGATTTTGCCAAAAAGCAATATGACAAGGGTGACTATTACTATGCCTTGATGTATTATGAAAAAGCCCTAGTCATCGATTCAAATACCGTCGACATCCTTTGGAATTACGCCGAAACATTGCGCGCCTATAAAGATTATCGAAAAGCAGAAACTTACTACGCGAAAGTATACGACAAGGAGGCGGGAAAACTTTACCCTGCAAGTTTGTTGAATTTGGGCTTGATGCAGAAGCAGAATGGAAAGTATGCCGAAGCAATTGAAACCTTCAAACTCGCGAAGAAAAAATACTTCAAAGACAAGAAAAGCTACCTCTACCTGAAGTCGAAGCGCGAATTAGAAAGTACAATATGGGCAACCTCTGCGATCATCGATTCTGAAGATGGCGATTTCGATCGATTACCTGAAACCGTGAACACGGTGAATTCTGAATTCGGTCATGGAATTTTTAATGGTGAGTTAATTTTCTCCAGTCTTCGCGCTGACTCAATCAACATCACTGAAGAAGTTTACAGTCCTGAATACAGCACATCCTTGTATCGAAGTCGAAAAAATGAAGTAAGTTTTGAAAGTTCGGAACGCATCAAATCACTATTTATTGAGAAATTGAGCACTGGAAATGGAACGTTTTCCTTGGATGGATCGCGGTATTATTTCAGCTTGTGTTCCGAAGAAAATTTCCAGTACCGATGTAAAATCATGGTGGCTCAATACCGAAATGGGGATTGGTATGCACTGGATTCACTTGGAAGCGTGATCAACGAAGCAGGATCTAACACCACGATGCCGTGCATTGCGAAATTGGACGGACAAGAAACGCTCATTTTTGCCTCCGATCGAGCAGAATCTGAAGGTGGATTGGATTTGTTTTACAGCGCGATCACGAACGGAAATCAATACAAAAAAGCGCGTTCTCTCAAATCAGCAAACAGTTTGGACAATGAAGTAACTCCTTGGTGGGACGACAAAAATCAACGACTCTATTTCTCTTCCTCTTGGCACGATGGATTTGGCGGTCACGATATTTTTTACATCGAATACGACGGTCGATTCGGTCAACCAATCAATATAGGTCAGCCCTTCAATAGTCCAGCGAACGACCTCTACTATTTCCGCGACGCCGACACGAGCTACTTCACTTCGAATCGATTGGGCGTGATGTTTAGTAAAAATCCGACGTGTTGCAGTGATATTTTCAGCTTCAAACCACCGAAAATCATCATTCCACCAACCCCCGACGAAACGCTCGCCGACTTGAACAAACGCTTGCCCGTTACGCTCTATTTCCACAACGATATTCCGAATCCACGGAGTTGGGAAACGACAACTAAGTTGAATTACATCACTTCCTATGACGAATACACCGCCATGCTCGACACCTACAAAAAAGAATATTCGAAAGGATTGACGGGCACACGAGGAAATGAAGCCGAAGAAGACATTGAAGATTTTTTCCTTCAGTACGTAGATAAAGGCGTGACCGATTTGGAACTGTTTCGAACTTTATTGATGAAAGAATTGGAACGAGGCGCGAAGATCAATATCACCGTGAAAGGATTTGCAAGTCCGCTCGCCAAAACTGATTACAACGTCAACCTCACCAAACGACGAATAGCATCGCTCGTGAATTACATGCGCGAATACGACAACGGAATTTTCGTTCCTTATTTGGATGGGACCGCCGAGAACGGAGGGAAAGTTATTTTTTCGGAAGTGCCATTTGGAGAATACACCGCAAATCAACTGACCAGTGACAATCCGAATGACGTTCAGAACTCCGTTTATTCTCGCGCAGCAGCCATTGAGCGGAAAATCGAGATTCAGAGTGTGAGTTATTTGGAAAGTGATACCGCATTTGCCTTGGTGACCGCACAGCCCATGATCGACGTAGGAACAGTGAAACATGGCGAAGTGATCAAACGAAGTTTTGAAGTGACAAATGACTCTGACGTGGAAATCACATTTAAATCTGCTCGGATTCCATGTGATTGCACAACGACTGAACTACCCAAAACGAAGCTCGCGCCAGGCGAAAAAATGACGGTCGAGATGAAAATTGATTCCAAGGAACTCATGGACTTTTTTGTGAAATCGATCTATCTTGGGATCGAAGGATCGGACGAGGAGTTGCGACTATATATCTCTGGAACGATTGTGAAGGAGCTTTGATCAAAAAGTGCTAAGAAAATCGTAATTTTGACCTTCGAATTAAAGAAAACATGTTAGTGGATAGTGTTCCCGAAAAATCCGTAGAAATAGTTGAGCCAAAACCTCGTTTGAAGTTTATTGACATGGCGCGTTCTATTGCTATCTTGATGATGCTTGAGGGACATTTTACTGGCGCTGCGTTGAGTGATTCATACCGCACTTCGGATTACTGGCTCTACAATGCTTGGCACCTCCTTCACGGATTAACCTCACCTCTTTTCTTCACTGTTACCGGATTGATTTTCGTTTATCTCTTGATTGGCAGCAAGCAAGATGTTCGATTTTGGGACAACATTCGCGTTCGAAAAGGTGGGCGTCGCGTTCTTCAATTGCTTTTTTGGGGTTACTTTATTCAACTCAACTTATGGGTGATTGGTAAATCGATCTACTACGATTCGAAATTTCACATGGATTGGTTTTATGCCTTCCACGTGCTACAAGCCATTGCTATTGGACTGCTTTTCGTGATTAGCATTTATGGGATTTATCGTTTGATTAAAGTTGGGAAACTCTACTGGTACTATCTCATCGCGGGAATTATCCTGTTGATTTGTTATTCGTGGATGAAGGAATACATTCGCATGGACGAAGCGTTTATGGAACTCAATCCGGGAACGAGTCCATCATTTTGGCCAACGGGCGCACCCAAAATCATCCAGAATATGTTCTACGGACAATTCTCTGAATTTAGTTTTGTTCGGATGTCTCTCTACACGGTACTTGGAGGGATGGTAGGAGCTATTATCCGCAACTACGAGCACAAGGTTCGAGAGTGGTGGTTCGGCATTGTAGTGATCTTTATTGGGTTAATCCTTAGTATTTTTGTGCGATACTTCTTTATTTGGATCGACGATTTCACGGAGTTTATTGGATTGACTGTAAAAGGAGTTTTTGAATTGAACTCAACCTCCGTGTCCCGTTTTGGGCAGGTGGTGATTTTGATTGGCCTACTGATGCTCATCGATCGAAGTTTCAAGATCAAGGCGCCACTTTTCCTGAAAATTGGACAAACTACCTTCCCGATTTATGTGGTACACGTGATCATCTTGTATGGCGGAATCCTCGGATTTGGATTGAAACCTTTGGTATTCGACCGGGATTTATCTCCCTATGCTGCAGCGGCAATTTCACTCACGGCAATAGCATTCTTCGCGGTGATGGTGAAATACATCGACCCACTAACCAAACTATACGATTCGGTGATTTACGCCTTACGCATCAAGAAGCGACCGCAATAACTTATTCTGTTTCTTCGGATTCAGTTTCTTCTATGTCCTTCTTTTTGTCCTTGCAAATTTTCTTACGGCGCTTGCGTTCCGGCTCTACGAATAAAATTTCTCTGTTATACGTTCGCGTATCTCCACATCCATTTACAACATCGGCCTGAATTTTATACTTCCCATGTCTTTTGAATTCATATACACCAGAGAACGCCGAGCTCGTAGCACCTTTTTCGAAGGTCCACATGATGGATTTGATCTCTGGGTAATTTATCGCGTATTCAACGATCATTTTCTCTTCATCAAGCGTATCTACAATTGTTGTTGTGATGTCCAATTGGTAGCGATCGAGCTTATAGAAAACTCGATTTTCCATCAATATATGGTTCGCAGCTTCGCGGATTTTTCGTGCGTCACGTTCTCGAATGATTCCCAAATCTTGTCTTCCCTGAATTCCAAAGATCGCTTCAAAAAAAGTACTAGCAGCAAGAAACGATCCCTGCTTACTTGGATGCGCCCGATCAGGATCGTATAAATCCATCGCCTGGAGCTCTTTCACTTTTTTCCAAACCATTCCGACTGGAACAACTGGCACATCGTAAACTCCACTCAAGTAACGGTATCCCGCTTCAATTTTATCAGCCATTTTCACGTAGGAATTAACATCTTCCTGTTCGCTATATCCTTCGTCGTATCCCCAAGTCATGTAAAACAGTAGGTTCGTACACGGATTATGGGAATAAATTGAATCGATGATTTGGTTGAGATAAGGAATAGTCGCGGTATCTAGATCTGCTGGATTATAAGCCAATTCGCGGCTATACCCTTGAAGAACGATATAGTCCCATTGCCGCTTTTTAATAGCTTTGTACATGTCTTTTCGTTCCGAATGGACGTGAAAGGAGGCACCAGATTGAGTGTTTTTTTCAACAATCACATTCATTCCTGCATCTTTCGCAATTTTATCGAACATCCGTGGCATGTCGTTCATATGCGTATAGCTATTGCCGATGAATAAAATTTTCAAGGGTTCAGATTGCGCAGTAACAGTACTCGTAGCGAAAAGCGCTAAGATACCGTTAAAAAACTTTTTGAGCATGATATTTTTCATTGATGTTCGCAATGCCATAGTCTTCTATATTGAATTTACTACACTAAAGTATAATGCAAAATTCAATCCAATATTACAAATATACTACGCCAATCGAATTTTAGTTGCAATCTTCGCGAGTTCATCCTGAGAAATGGGAGTTTTTTGTTTTGCGAAATTCATATCGTTCAAACTGTCGAGAGGTACAAGATGGATGTGTGCATGTGGCACCTCCAATCCAATAACGCTCACTCCAATGCGCTTGCACGGCACTGCGGACTTTAATTTAATCGCGACGGCTTTTGCGAAGCACATCATCTCACCGAGTAATTTATCTTCGAGGTCAAAGATATAATCGACTTCTGCTTTAGGAATTACCAAAACATGACCTTTGCGGAGAGGAGTGATGTCCAAAAAGGCCAAAAATTGATCATCTTCAGCCACTTTATGACAGGGCAGCTCGCCGTTAACAATCTTAGAAAAGATGGTTGCCATTATCGGGTAATTTCAATAATTTCAAACTGCATGCTTCCGTTCGGAGTGTGGATATCCGCGATTTCACCAACTGATTTACCGAGGAGACCTTTGCCAAATGGTGAATCAATACTGATTTTTCCAGCTTTGAGGTTCGCTTCATTTTCTGCAACGAGCGTATAGGTCATTTGCATGCCATTCGCCACATTTTTTATCGTCGCAGTCGACAAGATAAACACCTTCGACGCATCGATGTCAGTGTCATCAATCAATCGAGCATTTGAAAGAATAGTTTCTAATTTGGAGATTTTCATTTCGAGAAGGCCCTGCGCTTCTTTCGCCGCATCGTATTCTGCATTCTCCGATAAATCTCCTTTATCGCGAGCTTCACCGATTTGCACTGAAATAGCTGGACGTTGAACCGCCTTCATATCGTGCAATTCATCCTTCAACTTCTTCAATCCTTCCTTCGTATAGTAACTAATTTGTGACATAATCTAGGTTTTCTATAACAAAAACAAGAGAGCCCAAATGGACTCTCTTGATAATCAAATGTACTAAATTTCTTATTACTTCAAGCTAATTGTCGCTCCAATTGTGTGAATCACTCCAAATACGCCTGCGAAACGAGCACAATACTCGATACCCATTGCGTTTTTACTTTCACCAACTAATGCATCAACCGAGAAACCGGCTGATGGTCCAAGCAATGCATTTGAACGATTCTCAGTATTGAAAAGATTTTTCTCATAAACGAATCCACCGCGAACATTGAATCCCATTTTTTCAGTTGTCATTCCATAATCCAATCCGATACTGAACTGATCACTTGAAAACGAATTTGCAATAAATCCTAATCCGAGGTTCAATTTATTGTTTTCATCGAAGATAAAATCGTACGAACCACCAATTGCTAGTAGCGAAGGCATTTCAAACGATCCAGAGCGTTGCTCAAGGGTTGCGATTACACCAGTTTCTTCGAATTGCACTTGTTGTGCCAATCCATCACCCTTGTAGCGCATTACTGGACCCACATTTTTCAAAGCGATTCCGAACTTGATTTGATCTTGTTCACCTGTTACGTATCGGATTCCAGCATCGATTGCGATTCCCGTTGATTTCAAGTTGGAAATACTTTCGGAAATAACTTTTAGGTTGATTCCTCCATAGATTGAGCTTGAAAACGAACGTGCATATCCAACATTGAAGATATTCGATCTTGGTTGAAAGAAACCGATATTTCCTTCAGGATTGGCCACTGTTGTAATTGGAATTTCGCCAAAGTTGAGCGATTGAACACTTACCGAAATCACATCACTCTCTGAGAGACGTTGAGCAATTCCAGCGCTATTCATTCCGATTCCAGCATTTCCCATCCAATTGCTATAATTGAATTTAATCTGCGTTTTCTCTGTGAAGGCCAAACCAGCGATGTTCGTGAAGGATGCTTCGATGCCATTCATTTGGGCAATTCCAGCTCCACCAATCGCGGAACTGCGTGCCCACGGATTAATAAGCAGTTGAGATGCTCCAGCAGAACCAACACGATCCTCATTTCCAGCGTTGGCTGCAAAACCAGTCATCACTGCAACTCCAAGTACTATTGTTTTTCCTATTTTCATCATTGAACTATTCATTTCAAATGGTTTTGATCAGTTTAAATTCCTTGTAAATCGACTTGTCTCATTCCGCCGAAGAACTTGATAACGCGTTCCCCAATGTCTGGAACATCGACGTGAATTAGGTATACACCTCCAGCCACTGGAATTCCTTTAAAGTTGTTCAAATCCCAATCGAGTGATGTGATTGGACTATCCTTTTTGAAGGATCTCACCAATTTACCATTCACACTGTAGATTTTAATCGTACATCTTTCTGGAAGGTTAGTGATTTTCACACGCGTATCCAATCGAGTACGTTCGTATTCGGAGTATGCGTAGTATGGATTTGGAACAACATTGATCATTTGCAAAGCTTCCGCCAACTGATCGGCACTTCCAGTGGTAGTAGCGATATCATCCATACTCCATGAGTACATTGGACGACCACCGTTCACACCTGTTGCCGAATAATTTTTGTATTCTTTGTTCACTCTCAATTCGATTTCGCAATCTGTCGGGAAACCATTTTTAATATCATAACCTGGCGCAGCTAATGGATAAGCAACCCAAGCGATCGATGAATACACGTATTTTTTCGTTGCATTCTCAGAAGAAGCAGTACTTGCATCAATCAACTGGAATTTGTTGTACAATTCGTTTCCAGCATTTGTATTCGCTTGACTCGGCACGTATGCTGGGAAATCTCCTGTAGTTCCGAAAACATCACCATTAATTGTTTTGGCATTGTAACCCCAGATATATAAAGGGTGCATTCCTCCCATCAATGGGTTTCCTACACCATCTACCAAACGATCTGATGGATTCCATTTCATATCGGCTCCATTCTCATTTCCTAAGAAAGAGTTTTCACCGAATGCCATGTACAAACGAACACCCGATTCAATGTCAATTGCGTAACCTGGGAACCAAGACATTCCTGTTCCAGTACCATCTGGGTTTCCGAACTTATCGACACTTGGGCTCTTACGAAGTTGTCCCGCTTTAGCACCACCAATCGTTAAGGACACATCTCTCCCCAATTCGATCACCGGGCAACGCGTCCATTTGGACTTATCTGTTGTGAAAACGATATCCACACCTGGCAAGTAACTCAGTGAAGATGCATTTTTCGTAGAGACAATAATGCTCGATGAATTGTAGTACGCCATTGGCATGTAATCTGCCTCGAAGCCCACCAATTTGTGCGGTGCAATCGTTCCTTCAAGGAGCTTAGCAAATACTTTATCGTTATCTGCACCCGCTCTATCCTTATAGTTACATGGATTCAAATATGGTAATTCATCCGGCAAGCAATCGTATGGTGTAGTTCCAACCACTGTCCCAGGCGTGTAATCACCTGAACGAATCCAGTTTGTTGGATAGAAGGCATCGTTGTCGCTCACGCCCGCTAACCAACGCTTCGAACTATCCTTAAAACTAATGTCCGAGCGAATGAGATCTGTAGAATAACGATCTGCGAGCGTTCCAGCTGTTGTGGTAAAATACTGTCTTTGTTGGATTTGAACAGAGATTCCCCATTGAGGGATCAATTGCTCATTGTTGCGTGCGATTGTGAAATGCGACGAGACTGAGTCGATGATTGAACCACCTTCTTGATCATAGCGCAAGATTACCCAAGAAGCCGTATCCGCATCGTTGTAAGATACTGAATTGTAGTTTCTGAATTTACATTCGAAATACCCATCAGCCACGTTTAATGGATCGATTACTTTGATGTTCAATGGACCACGACCATACTCGTAAGTTGGGGTTGACAAAAGACCATTTGCAATAATCGTATTTTTGGATGCCTCTGTTAATTCAAGATCACTATTTCCATTTCCATGACCGTCCAATCGGGTAATTCTCGGGCTTGACCCGTATGCAATGTTTTGCATCGTTCCATCAGCCTCTGGCGTTGGATTGTGGGGCACAGCTGCAACAGATTTGATAGATGTTCCATCAAAGCTCAAACGAGATGATATGTATGGGATTTTTTGTCCATCTAATGCAAGCGGATCCGCCGGATCGTACTTTTTAAATTCGTTGTGCGCATAGGCAATCGCGACATAGTAGTATGTCTTGTGATTCACCAAGGCACGTTCACCCTGTGCAAAAGCATCTTCAGTAACTAAGAAAGAGTGGCGAATTCCTTTATTTTCACCTTTCACTTTCTCTTCAGGGACAGCAAAACCGAGTGCGTCATCAAATTCGAAATTAACGATTCGAGCGATGTTATTTTCAATATCACATTGTGCTACGAGACGCGCTTTTTGAGGATCACCTAAATCGGCAACACCTGTTGCATCATCCAACATCTGATAAATTTGATATCCTTCGAAAGTATAGACACGATCAACAGTAGGATCCGTAATATTCACTTTATCCTCTTCCTCGTATTCTTCTAAGTAATTGTTCGAAGTAATTGGGTTTTCAATCGTTAATACCAATTGATTTTCCAACTCTTGAATTCTCAATTTAGGAGCATCTGGAGGAGTCAAGATTGCGAAACAAGCATCAAACAAAGCCTGTGCTTTCGTGTCCGCACGTTTCATCGCGTTCACCGAAGTGAAAAGATCACCTTCCGTTCCACGACCGTAAACGATACCCACTGTAATGTTGTTGACCGCACCAGGTGTTAATGTAAACGGTCCAGCCGACTGAACAAAACGACGGTCACCCGCAGGATTGTTATTAGTAGCTTCATCCCACTCGAAACCAGGATCTACACCACCTGTTGCCCAATGCAATGGATCTGAATCTCCTGGGAACATATAATCCGATTGAATATTTGTTCCTCCTGTAGAACCTGCAAATCCAGTTCCACCGTAGTAAGTTTCATCACCATTTTTCCAGTATCCCTGCATGTAGTTGTAGTACTGTGCAGCTGTATTTGGATCATTTTGTGTATTAGGAGCAGTACTCGTATAGTAAGTAAACCCTCTCATTCCAAAACGTTCGTTATCTACGATACCATCGCCGTATCCAATACCAATTCCTTGGTATACAATTCCTTTATCATTTAATGCTTGTGAAACTGTTGGTGTCACAATAGAATCTGCAATTGGATCGTAATATGGTCCGATGTTGTCTTTGTCATCCGCATCCTGGTATGGTCCTTCGAAGAAGTCACAACCAATTGATGGAGGATTCAATCCGTAACCTTGGTTACCCGCATTCGTTTCATCATTCAAATCTCCATTGAACATGTATCCGAGTCCACGTGATACATCACAACCTGCATAATCATCCGCGTAGTTCCCGACATCGGCATCAAGGTATTGAGAGAAGTAAGTATCGTATAGTGTCTGTGTTCCACGATTAATCAACTCATAGTTGTAGAATGTCATTCTATTCACCTCATCCGTAGTTGCGAAAGCAAATGCCTGCGCGCGAACTTCCATTCCGATTGGATCTCCACCTGTTTCACCGTGGATGTTACCTTTATCGTTGAATACCCACCAGTGCGTTTCATCACCATAGAGAGAAATTCTACGATCAATACCACATTGGATGTCATCACGACCAACTATATCGTCGTACCAAGGATAATCTCCTTGTCCAGCTGGATCATATTGTCCATCACCATCACGATCATAGAACGGAGCTAGGTAAAAATCTTGTTGCAAACTCACGTCTCCATGTGCTGGCCAGTTATAGATTCTTTGCAAGACATCTGCTGAAGGCTGTTCAATTTCACCGCAACCTTCTGGTGTTATTCCACCAACACATCCTTCCCACCAGATGTTGAACTGGAGCACTTCTGATTTACGAATAGTATAGAATTTATCGTACGCGATACACTGATCAGGGTTGATGTTCGCAGCACCAAATGGCCGAATAGCACCATCTCCAACAGGAACATTTGGATTGTAATTTCCCGTTCCAGGATTCACTGATAAAGGTCCAGCCCAGAAATCATTTCCGCTTCTGTATCGAATGGCAGCCAGTTTCAACTGACCGTTTACGTCTGTTCCTCCCATCCAAAGCGCACCTGCAAAAATAGCATTCAAGCCACTTCCTTTGGGTACTTCGTATGCCGCAGTAGCGGACTGACGGTTTTGGAACATACTTCCACCTTGCTCGATGAATGCACTTACGTCATTGAACGCCATTGTGAGTCGAGCGGTAGCTGGAGCACAGTTTGCGCCTTTCGCTTCCGCCGTTGCATTATTTCCATTGGAACCTTGGTTGATTCCGGCGTGATCATTGGGTCCTAAATACGATAGGGCGTCGTTGGACCATAAAAGTGCTATGGCTCCAAACGTAATTGCTATTAGTTGCTTTTTCATAATAAATTCGCTTATGAATAATTAAAAATCAAATTTAACGCCCAATCGAATAGTTCTCGGTGAACTTATGTTGAATGGGTTCGAAATCTTCATGTTGTAGTAATCTCTAAATGATTGCTCGTCCAATTGGTTTTGGATAGACGTTTGACTTGCTGCAGCAGCGAGGTATCCATCATCATCCGAGTTACCTGTTGCTCGGTAAACACCCAACACGTTGAACTGATTGAACAGGTTCGTTACGCGAACGTATATGTTAAGGAACGTTGCTTTCTTTTTACCTTCTTTACCAAACTCAAGATCGAATGTTTTGTCCAATTGCATATCCAATCGGTATGACCATGGCAAACGTGATCCGTTCGTTGTTCCGTCCAAACCAGCGTTCAACGGAGAGAATTGACCTTCATTCGTAATAATCGTTTGTGCTGAGTAAGGTGAACCTGAATAAATGTTAGACACGATATTCAAACCTGTATTTGCAAGGATGTCAAGGTCTTTGATAGTAGGCCCATTGTAATCTTTACCAGAACCATAACGGTAATCCATTGTGATTGCGAATGCGTGACGTTGATCGAATGAGTAAGGGAAGATTGCTCTAAGATTTGGTAACCCTGCGTTCACCAATCCAGCAGCGGAAGTTGCATCAGAACCCGTTCCATCTGCAAATTGAAGCGTATAATTCGCTCTCAATCTCATGTTACCTGTTCTACGCATATCGTACTCGATTGTCATTCCTTTAACCGTTCCGAAATCTCGGTTACCGAACGTTCTGTATGTCGATGGATACGCTTCGAAGATATTCATCAACTGCACATTGTTTCTTTGCTCACGGTAGAACGCTGAAATTTTGAGTGAAGATGTTTTCGAAAGTACTTGTTGGAATCCGAGCTCGTAATCTACCGTTGTTTCAGGTCTCAAGTTAGCGTTATTGATAATAGCGCTTCGTGAGTTCACAAATTGATATTGGAATGGGTCAAAACGGAATCCAGAAGTTGGACGTTTCGTTAAGATGTCGTAGTGAGCAAAGAACGCTGCCTCATCCGAAATAGGGAATGAGAAAGACACACGAGGCATCACATTGATTTGTGCTTTGTAATCCTCGAATGCATCAGAAGTTGGAGTTTCCTGTGATGGATCCAGCAACCACGGTTGAATACCAGCCGAACCTCTCAAAGTTGCAGGATTTTCAGTTTCAACTCCATTTGCATCGTACCAAACGCTTCCGTTACGGAAACCGTTGATCGCATTTGGATTATTCACATCATCCACATATACCACATAATCGTTTCCGATTGCGTCTGGAATGTCGATCCAAGTGAGTGATGGGTTATTTGCCAATTCCGTTTTCGCCTCACCAACTGTTCTAGCTGAGTAGAACAAATATGGATCTTTCAAGACAGGTTGGTTGGCATCAAATACATCGACACGTACACCGACGTTGAATACGATGTCGCGGAATGCAAATTTATCCATGATGTAACCAGCCATATAAATAGGTTGGAATGAACCTACAAATCGTTTGTAGTTTCCGTTATCATCAAATTCATTGAAGTACTTATTAATGTCTGTAGTTCCTCGTACTTTTTTACCTGTATGGTCGTATCCCCAATAAGACACGTATGAGTTTCCACTGTTCAACAATTCGTCTGGTGAGAACATATCGAACGAGTAGATGTTTGGATCATATTGATCAATATCAATAAAGTCTGACCCATTTCCGCCAGTGCCAATCCAGCCATTATCGTAGAGGTATTCTCTCAAGTTATAATCGAAGAATGATTGGTTGTCGTTGTTTTGAGCTCCACCGTACAATCCTGTTCCAGATGTGTATGCGTAACCGGTGTTCAATCGATCGTAAGTTACACGTTTGAACGACCCAGAATCCGTCACATAAGCAGCACTTGTATCAAGCTCAGTAATGTGGAAGTTTGTCAATTGGCGAGCAGTTGTCCAAATACTGATTGGACCTTGAGTCCCACCTCCCGTGCTTGTTCCTGAAGTCCAACCTCTATCCCAACGTTGCTCGTACTCAAATCCTAAAGACAATGAGTGGTCGCCGATGTTCACGCTACCCGATCCCGTAACACGGAACTGATCGTTTTCTGTTTTCCCGAAGTAATTGTAAGGAGTTCCGATGTTGCTCCAGATATCATAAACACTTTGTGGTGCATCACCATTTCTCAATGCGTTTCCTTGCTGGATTTGCAAAAGATTTTCGAAGTGATCTTCTGGCTGGCCTGCGTAGATATTATAGTATTGTTCCGTAATTGATGCCAAGGCAGAGTTCGTTGTAGACGGTGTGAAATCTACATTCACATCTTGGAATCCGTTGTGCACGTAAATGTTCTTGTTCGCATCGAATGTGTACGATGGTCTACGAGTCGTTGTATAAGTTCCAACGTGCCCGTAATTAAACATGTTGTACTGATGTTTAGGATCGAAGGCATCATCCGTAGATTTTGAGTAATCGACCATAAGGCTGTAGTTGGCACTGCGAATTTTCGAGCTGCTTCCTTCTGTTGTATTAGTGAAACGTTGAGTTAAGCGACCAAATACACGCCAATCTAGTGACTTGTATGCTCCAAAGTTTTGGAAGTTCAAAAGTGAACCAGAGTAAGAATAGTTATTTCCCCAAGAGTAGTTCATTGATCCTCCAAACGAAATATTAACCGATGGGCCAGTATTGACGTCGAATTTGGCTTGACCAGAAACCGTTGTGTTTCGAGCATTCATTCTCCATGCTACTTTTTCGAAGTCTTCTGTTCTCAAGAAGTTTGCGTTGTAGAACGCACCTTGACCTGTAGAAGTTGGCCGCAAAGGGTTTGCCAGCAATGAATCGCGCACATCCTTTTTGATTCGGTAACCACCACCAGCTATCGGACGTCCGTCTAGCTGATCTGTAACATTACCTGAAATTAAGAATCCTAATTTTGGTTTTGATTTTCTTCCCGTAGAATCTTTCTGCATCCAAAGTGGACCGGAGAACATTCCTTCTACCAAGTTGTAACCATATTTATCGAGTCCGATCACTTTTCCATCGTATCCATCAGGATCTTTACCATTGAGATAGAAACCAGATGTTACGCCCTCGATACTTCCGAAGTACTGAGCGGAAGGCCCACGCGTTGTAACTGAGATAATACCTCCAGTTGCATCCCCATAATTTGCAGGGAGACCTCCTGTGATGACTTTCACCTCTTCAATTGCCGATTTGGGAAGATTCGCAGACCCTCGCACTTTAATACCATCAATGTAGAAGTAAGTCGCATCACCGCGCGAACCACGAACGCTTAACTCACCAGAGCCTTCATTCGCATTCACCCCACCCACAGTTCCTGCAACACCTGCAGCAGAACGAACTGGAAGTTTGGCAATGTCTTCACGTGTAACGGTAGAACCAGAGGCACCGCCATCCTTATCAATCAGTGGAACTCGATAGGCAATTACCTCGACTTCTTCCATGTCTAGGACGTCAGATCCTTTACCTATGGCGATCTTGTCCAAGAAGGTGATTTGCTCAGAGCTGATCTTTACTCCTTCAATTTTCTGAGTCTTGTAGCCTTCAACCTCGTTACTGATTTCTACATCGTAGGAACCAGCATTGATTGCATTAATTTGAAACGAACCGTCAAAATCGGTTTCAGCTCCAGCTTTAATATTGTCGCCCTGTTTAATAACGACTTTAGCGAAAGGAATGGGTTCCTTCGTGTCAGCATCTTTGACCACTCCTTTGAGTGTTCCAAGACCTGTCTGCGAAAATCCATAAGACATTGTAAGCAAGATGCTTACTAACACTAAGTTAAGTTTTCGTAACATAAGTATAGTTTGTTTTTTAAAACGTTTTCCTCCTAGAAAGCCCGTAAATATAGAAAAATTCGTGTTCACTCGCTCAATTGTTAATAAAAATTAAATTGATATCCCTTAACCTTATTTAACAAAAGTAAGGAGTTAATTCAGTCTGAAAAGAGAATATCCCTCCAAATTCAATTCAATTATACACGTCTAGCCATTTCCGATTAGTTTTTGTTACTTTGCTTTGTATGACCGAATTTAATTTTTGGCAAATCGAGAGTGGCTCCACGCACATTCATTTGATGAGTTATTCTGATTTCGACCCGAACAAATACATTGATCACCTTACAGGAATCGAGCAAGAGCGTTTTTTTAGCTTCAAGCACATCCAACGGAAGCGTGAATTTATTGCGACGCGGATTCTGCGGCACAAGGTTTTTGGGTTCCAGCATATTCATTATAGTACGATCGGCGCACCGTATATAGAGGATGAAGGTTTTATTTCGATTAGTCACTCTCCTCATTTGGCTGGAATTGCTGTAAATAAGGAGTATATGATTGGATTGGACCTTGAGTGGCCAAGGGAGAATATTCTTGAGATTGCGCCCAAATTTATTACTCAGAAGGAACTCGATTTTTTCGATGGCTCGAACAAATTGGAAATGACCAAAGTCTGGTCAACTAAGGAAGCGATGTACAAATTGGCTGGTCGAAAAAAAATTATTTTCAAGAAGGAATTACTTCTTTCAAAGGACGAGAATGGTCAGTGGTTAGGCGAAATTGTGAATCCCGATCATACGCTTCGCGTGAAAATCGCTATTTTTGATCATCAAGGTACTGTTGTATCCATTAACTCTTGTGCAATTGAACGAATTGAAAACGATCTATAATAAGTTCGCCGCGAAACGTGGTCAAATTGCCGTACTCATCGACCCTGACAAGTACAGGAATTTGGACGAACTAGCCGCACTTTTGAAGAAAGTTAGTTTTGCTGGAGTGGATTATCTTTTCGTAGGTGGAAGCACCGTTTCGCAACAAGATTTCCAAACCGTCGTGCATTTTATCACCGAAAACTCAGACTTACCTTTGGTGATTTTCCCAGGAGGATCGCACCAAATTTCGGAGAAGGCGGACGCGTTACTTTACTTGAGCCTCATTTCGGGCAGAAATCCAGACTATTTGATCGGTCATCATGTTCAATCTGCTCAAGAAGTGTTCACGATGGACATTGAAGTTATTCCAACGGGATATATTTTGGTGGATGGTGGAAATTTGTCCTCTGTCGCATACGTGAGTCAAACCACACCGATTCCACGCGATCATCATTCGATTATTTTGAACACGGCCCGAGCGGGAATTTTGCAAGGTAAAAAGTTGATTTATCTTGACGCCGGTAGCGGAGCAAAACACAGCGTTCCTGTTTCCGTGATTGCTGAATTGTCGTCGCTACCTGTTCCTATAATTGTAGGAGGAGGAATTCGATCGCTCAAAAAAATGGACGCTCTTCGATCTGCAGGCGCACATGTGATTGTGATTGGCAATCGTTTGGAAGAGGATTTGGATTTTTTACTCGACATCCGCGAGTTTAAATTATCGAACTAAAAAAAGAGCGAACCCATTGCGGATCCACTCTTCTCTGTAACCTAAAAACGCTCTTCTATTACATTTTCGCATCTGGCTTCGCCTTTTTTGCGCACAATGGAACCATCATTCCATGCTTGTGTCCAACGTGATTTCCTTTGTGTTCTATTTTGTGCGGAGCGACTGCATGACCGTTTCCAGTTTTGACGCTCGTTTTTCGAACATCCGTCTGTCTCATCGGTGCTTTTTTCATTTTATCGCACTTCTTAGTGCACACTTTTTCTTTCTGAGGAACATCTGCTTTTGAGGTATTTTGTGCGAACAAGCCCATTGAGGCGAACAACATTCCAACTACAATTAAATTTTTCATACTTCCTGCATTTGTGAAAGAGTTATCGAACGATCGACATTTCTTTCTGGTTTTGAGTTAGTACATTCAAAATGCGTTCCAAAAATTTCCATTTTTGATAATTAAGTACTTAGTACGATTGTCAGGCATGCTTGAATAGGGAATTAACAAAGTTCCGCATCTCAAGAAGATTTTTTGTAGTTTAGAGCATGCTTATAAAACGAATTGCGAGTATCTGTTTTGCCATTGCATTTTTGATGGCAATAGTCTTGTTTGCTGGAGTAGGAACGAATTACGTTTCCAAACCAACTGCTCGCATAATCTTTATGATTTCTGGAGCAACGGCGCTAATTTTGAACTTATTCAATTTTCAAGCGAGCAAACAGAACCCCGTTTTTAGCTTGGTCTATTGGTTTGGGAGCGTGATTCTCTTTACAGGATTGATTTTTCAATTCAAACATTGGCCGTATCATCAAGTGCTTGTGCTAAGCGGATTAGGTATTACTGGCGTCTCCTTTTTTTTGAGTCCTACCCTTCTCACCGGCGAAACGGACAAATCGGACGTGTTGGACGACCCGTCAAATCAAGCGTAAATAGCTTTTAGGGACATATCCAAACTTTTGAAACTGTGCGTAAGAGCTCCTACCGAAATAAAATCTACTCCCGTTTCTGCGTAGGCTCGAATGGTGTCCAGCGTAATTCCTCCTGAAGCTTCTACTTCGTAGTTGTCAGGAATTGATTTGAGTGCCTCAATAATCCGTTCGGGCGAAAAATTATCGAGCATGATTCGGTCGACCTTTCCTACTTCGAGTACTTGCTTGAGTTCGTCCTCATTTCTCACTTCGATCTCAATTTTCAAGGATTTACCTGTATCCAACAAGTATTGATTTGCCTTTTCGATTGCAGGACGAATTCCTCCAGCATAATCTACATGGTTATCTTTGAGCATGATCATATCGTACAACGCAAAGCGATGATTGTGACCTCCACCAATTCGAACGGCCCACTTTTCCATGTAACGGATTCCTGGAGTGGTTTTTCGGGTGTCGAGGAGTTTTACAGATGTACCTTTAATGAGCTTCACAATTTCATGTGTTTGAGTAGCGATTCCGCTCATTCGCTGCATGAAGTTGAGCACCAGTCGTTCGGTAGTAAGAATTGAGCGCGACGCACCCTTCACGATAAACGCCACATCGCCATACTTGACCGCTTCACCATCGTTGATGAACACTTCTATTTCTAGGTTTGGATCGAAGGTATGGAAGATTCTTTGAGCGAGCTCAACACCCGCGATGATGCCTTCATCTTTCACAAGTAATCGGGCAGTTCCTATTCCATTCTCCGGAACACACGAAAGCGTCGAGTGATCACCATCACCGATGTCTTCGCGTAGTGCGTTAGCTATAATTTCATCAATCATAGCGCAAAGATAAAGATTCTGATATGTTTGAAATAAATTGAAACCACTAAATCAGAGAAAATCAAGAATTACAGTTAGTCCCTTTCGATGGTTAGGCTTTCGATTTTAAACGTTCCTTGATCTTTTTTGAATGAAATAGTGACCCGGAATTTATCGGAGCGTGTGTTGTAGTTGCCAATCGCGAAGCATCCTTGATCGGCTTCTTTTCCTTTGAAAATAAATTCGAACGAGGTACATGAATTTTTCGAGATGAAATCTTGAAGCACCAAATTTGCTTGAGATTGACTGTATGCACCTTCCTTTCCAAGCACGTTGAGAAGAATTTTACTTTTTCCTAAAGCGACTACTTCTCTAGCACTGTTCGCCTCAAACGACTTTTCTATTGTCGCATAAGGAACACTCGTTGAAGTATTCATCGAAAGAAAAATGGAGGTGATCAAAGAATAAATAAGGTACATGCTTTATTAGTTTTCGAAAATATTAGCAAATATAGTGCCGAAAGATACACTTTTCTCCGATTCGAATATTCGTAACTTTGCACCATGAAAATACGATTAATTTGTGTTGGAAAAACGGAACGATCTTATCTAATTGAAGGTGAATCGGAATACATAAAGCGGCTGAAGCATTATTGTTCTTTTGAAAAAATTGAAATTCCTGAGCTTAAAAATGCGAAGAAACTGAGTGAAGAGCAGATAAAAGTGGAAGAAGGAAAATTGATCCTTACGAAGCTAGACAGCTCGGAACAGCTCATTTTGTTGGATGAAAATGGGAAATCGTATACTTCCGTTGGGTTCTCGGCGTTTTTGCAGAAAAAAATGAACCAGGGAGGAAAATCGCTTGTGTTTGTGGTGGGCGGAGCCTATGGATTTTCAGATGAACTTTACGCTCGATCGAATGCAAAAATCAGTTTGTCGGAAATGACCTTTTCC
>CALFOS010000197.1 GCA_937919725.1 uncultured Fluviicola sp.
GCCCAAAAAGGTGGAAATTCTGTTTGTTTCAGCACCCATTTATCGAAGTCATTTTTTGAATCTCCGTAAGGATTAAGTGGTTTCAATTTTTCGATCACCTCATGATCATCTTTGTATCCAAACTCACCCAAACCGTAGGTTGCAGCAGAACTTGCATAGACAAGAGGGATGTCAAATTTCACACAGTTTTCCCAGATTGCTTTAGAATAATTGAGGTTCAATTCATCAAAGATGGAAACAACAAATTCTGTTGTATCCGTACGTGCGCCAATGTGATAGATAAATTCAACCTCATGACCAAAATCACCTAGCCACGAAATGAAATCCTTTCGTCCGATCTTCATTTTGATCGTTTTTCCTTCCAAGTTTCCATCTTTCTCTGTCTTAGAAAAATCGTCGACCACAATGATGTTCGTGTAGCCTGCTTTATTCAATCGACTGACAAGGCAACTTCCGATAAATCCGGCTGCCCCTGTTACAACAATGCTTTTCATAAAAAATGGAATTTGAAATTAGAACAATCCGTTGATTTCGGCGTCGATCATATTGATAATCGTTCCTAAATCTTCTTGATTTTCCGCGAACTTATTATTGTCGACGTCTATGATGAGCAATTTTCCTTTGTCATAGGTAGAAATCCATGCTTCGTAGCGTTCATTCAATCGTTTCAAGTAATCCAAACGGATACTTTCTTCGTAATCACGTCCTCGTCGTTGGATTTGATTCACCAAAGTTGGAACGCTTGCACGTAAATAAATCAGCAAATCAGGAGGAGAAACAAACGAGTCCATCAAGTTGAATAGCGAGAAATAGTTTTCAAAATCGCGCGTTGTCATCAATCCCATCGAGTGTAAATTCGGAGCGAAAATGAAAGCGTCTTCGTAAATTGTTCGATCTTGAATCACAGTAACCTCCGACTGCTGAATCTCTTGAACCTGCGTAAAACGGCTATTCAGGTAATAAATTTGGAGATTGAACGACCAGCGTTGCATGTCTTCGTAGAAGTCATTAAGGTAAGGATTTTGCTCCACATCTTCAAAGTGAGTCGTCCAACCAAAATGCTTGGCGAGTAACTTCGTTAATGTTGTTTTTCCAGCTCCTATATTTCCTGCTATTGCCACATGCATAATCAATCGTTTTGGGACTGACTAAATTAAGAACTTTGCGCCAACGGGCAAGGACTAATCGAGCATTTGCAACTCAAACTTATGAACATTTTTCGGAGTTCGTGCGAAAAGCGCACCGTTTACGATTCTCACTTCGGTAACATTTGGAACAGGAATTTGAATAGAAACTGCTGCTCCAGTCCGCAATTGTCGGATGTCTAATTGCCCATTTGAAAGGATGTAGATGTGCGATTCATTGGCGTCAAAGTAGCTCACGTTTTCACGGCGAATTACGTCAACGAGAGAACCGTAGATGTCGAGAATGAAAATTCCTTCTGGCGTGAGTACATACAAATTATTGCCCGCTTCCTTGATTTGTGTAACGGTATTAAAGTTGAGTAAGCCCGCCAAATTGCCGATTGCTCGAACTGGATCATTTCCCGTGATCGGCAATTGGTAAAGTGTTGAGTTGAGTTGATCCATCACCCAAATTTTATCCGGTCGACTGGAAGCGCTGATCATTGTTGCGTTGATGATCGATCCATCAGAGAGTTCAATGCAATCTTCGGTAACGGTTAATGTATTGTCAAAGAAGCAAAGCGTTTGTTGTTCTTCCGAAAAATGAACCAACTTCATGGTGTTTATGCCCACAAGTGCCGATGTTTTCCCATAGGATTTGACGCTTTGTCGATAGCGTGTTCTTCCTGCGGTGTCAATTTTAGAAATCGTTCCATTGAGAGAAACGTAATGATTTCCAATCGCGTCCATGTTCCAATATGCCGCAGAATCGAGTGCGAAATGTGACTTTTCGATCAAACGAATGCCAGTTGAATCCTGAGCCGATGCTCCGAACACAACCAAAATTGCCATCATTCCCATTAATCGATTCATACTACACTAGTTTTTCTACTTGGCTCAATTGCAATATTTGTTCCAAGATAACACGGTTATTCGACAATCGTGGAACTTTATTTTGTCCACCTAGTTTTCCGATGGATTCCAACCAGCGATCGAAGGTGCCTTTTTTCAATTGATTGATCTTCGGTTCGAGCAAAACAAGATTATGATAACGTTTGGCATCGTAATCGGAATTGACCGCTCGAAGTGTTTCATCCAAGATGCTCTTGAATTGATCCATTTCCTCTGGCTCCGTCACAAACTCGATGCACCATTCATGTGCGCCCTGTGCTTCGTTATTCATGTAAATTGGTCCTGCAGTAAACTCGCGCACCACAGAATTCGTTCGCATACTCGCCTCTGCAATCGCCGCAGTTGCATTTTCTTCAATCACTTCCTCACCAAAGGTGTTGATGAAACTCTTCGTTCGACCAGTAATTTTAAATCTAAATGGATGAAGCGCTGTAAATTTGATCGTGTCTCCAAGAATATAACGCCACAATCCGGCATTTGTTGAAATGACGAGCGCATAATTTACATTGAGTTCTACCTCAGCAATCGAAATGGCATTGGTCGATTTTGTTCCCTTGAAATCGCTCATCGGGATAAATTCGTAGAACGTTCCGTAGTCGAGCATGAGCAACATTTCATCCGAATTCGCCTTGTCTTGAATTCCAAAAAATCCCTCGGAAGCGTTGTATGTTTCCACATAATTCATCGACGGATCGGGAATTAATTTCTTAAAATGTTCACGATAGGGTTCAAAACTCACACCTCCATGCATGAACAATTCGAGGTTTGGCCAAACTTCCTTCAAATTTGATTTTCCAGTGATTTCCAGCACGCGATTGGCAAACACCATCGTCCAACTCGGCACACCCGCAATGATGTACACATCTTCATTTATGGTAGATTGAGCCATTTTCTCAATCTTTTCTACCCACTCACTCATGAGCGCAATCTCGCGTGAGGGGGTGCGACGAATTTCAATCCACCACGGTAAATTCTTCACGATAATTGCCGATAAATCTCCAAAATAAGAATCCGCAGTAAGTTGGTTGATTTCGGCACTGCCACCGATGATCAGGTGTTTTCCTTTATATAATTTTCGCTTAGGATGATTGTCATAATACATCGCAAGAAGGTCTTTTCCACCTTTGTAGTGGCATCCTTCCAGCGATTCTTTGGTGACTGGAATCAACTTACTTCGTGCACTCGTAGTTCCTGATGATTTCGCAAACCACTTCGTTTCTGTGTTCCAAAGTAAATTCTGTTCACCCGCCATGAGCCGATCGATCCATGGTTTTGCGTCTTCGTATTCCTGAAGTGGCACTTTTGATCTGTATTGATCATACGTTTTGATCATCGAGAAATCGTGCACCGCACCATAAACGCACTTACTTCCTGCCAGCATGAGCCTGCCCAAGAGTTCTTCTTGAACTTCCACAGGGTATTTTCGAAACAAATCAATCTGATGGATTCGCTTCTTCATTACCCAGGCAAAAATCGAATTGAACGGCATTTATTTAGTTGGTTTGAGGCAAAAAAAAATCCCATCTTCCCAGCTGGGAATGACAGGATAATTATCTTAAAAATTGCGTTTTCTAACCGAAGAAAATGAGTCCAAATACAATCGATAACAATACAATTGTAACAATCGTTCCTACTGCTGCTGTTGAACCTTCAAAGAAATTATCCGACATGGTATTTTATTTTTTTTCAAAGGTAGAAAAATATTTTGGTACTTATTGATCTCACTCAAAAATTACGGGATTTATAGAATCTTTGTTCAATTCATTTTGTGATAACTTAAATACTACAGAATAATAACTATTCCTTCTTCAAGAGCTAAGGTGGTATCAATAGATTTGTGGATCAATATGACAAAAAGATGGAATTAATTGGGAGTATCATAAAAGAAACCACGCGCATTGGGTATCACCGCTCATTAAAGAAGGCAAAACGGGAAGAAATTCAACAACGAACGCTTCTAAAACTTCTAAAAAAAGCAAAACTCACGGCTTTTGGATCTGCACACGGGTTCAATCATCTCATTCACAAAGCGGATTTGATTAGCCAATTTCAACAAAAAGTGCCAGTCACCAATTACGAACGATTTCATAACGATTGGCTCCATCGTTCAATTTTGGGCGAAAAAGATGTTGCTTGGCCTGGACGAATGGGATATTTTGCACTTTCCTCGGGAACGACCATTGGTTCGAGCAAGAAAATACCCGTTTCAGAAAATATGATTCGGAAATTTCAAAAGACCACGATTCAACAGCTTTCGGGTTTGTATGAATTGCAATTACCACCCTCCTTCTACGAATCGAATGCTCTAATTGTTGGAGGATCTACAGATCTTGAGAAAGTGAACAAAGCTTATCACGGCGATTTGAGCGGAATTCTAGCGAAAAATAAATCATTCGTTGTCGCTCCATTTGCGAAGCCCCCTGCACGCATCTCAAAAATGAAGGGGTGGGACAAAAAAGTGGAAGCGATTATTGAAAGCGCTCCAACTTGGGACATCGGAGTTATTGCTGGCGTTCCATCGTGGGTTTCTCAACTTCTTGAAATGATTATCGAACGGTATGAACTAGAAACGATCCACGACATTTGGCCAAACCTAAAAATTTATAGTCACGGAGGAATTTTTCTCAAACCGTACAAAGCCAAATTAGATCATCTTTTTGGCAAGCCGATAATTTACCAAAACACTTATCTGGCAAGCGAAGGATATTTCGCGTATCAACGGGATTTTCTCAAAGGTGGTATGCAACTGATGCTTTCCAATGGTGTTTTCTATGAGTTCGTGGAGGAGCGCTACTTTCACTTGCTCGATTCTCCAAATCCGATTGTGATTCCGACCTTAACCATAGATCAAGTCACAGAACGCACTACGTATGCTATGGTTATTACCACGTGCTCTGGACTCTGGCGCTATTCACTCGGAGACACGATTGAATTCATCGATGTTGCCTCGAGATCACTGCAAATTACGGGAAGAATTTCATTCTTTTTAAGCACGAGTGGCGAACACCTTTCCGATTCGAATCTCGTGAATGCTGTTCAGCTCCTATCCCGAGAAATGAATGTTTCCATTGAAGAATTCACTGTTTATTCGGACGATGTAAATAAGCAACATTGCTGGTATTTCGGGACATCCACACCGTTTCACGAAGCGAATACTGCACATCGACTTGACGAGATTCTGAAACAACTCAACGACGATTACATTACGAGTAGGAATAATGTTTTGTTGCCACCTATAACTCACGTTTTACCCACCGAAACTTTCTATGAGTTCCTTGAAACGTGTCAAAAAGTAGGGGGACAAAATAAATTTCCACACGTACTTTCCGATGAGCAAAACGCTCAATGGTTAGCTTTTCTTGGTGAATAGATAACAGTATTAAGTTGAGCAAAAGAAAAGCAGACCTAAACAGTCTGCTTTTCAATGTATCATCTTTTCTTAATCTCTCCCAAGCAAACGCAGAAGCGACATGAATAAGTTGATGAATAGAATATAGAGCATCAATCCTCCCACGAGCGCCAATTTGTTTCGATCGACTCCCGATAGCGTTGTGTCCTGAGACGTTCCTTTCAATTGTTGCATGTAGTAAGCTGTCAATCCCGTGAATACGAAGACCCCGACGATTGAAATAATGTAGTCAATCATTTCACTCCCGATGAACCAGTTCACCATACCAGCAATGAAGATTCCAATAAATGCCATGTACAAGAGACTTCCCATTTTGGTGAGGTCGGTCTTAGTCGTGTAACCTAACACTGCCATCGCTCCAAATGCAGCCGCAGTGATGAAGAATGTAACCGCAACAGATTGAACCGAATACATGAGTAGAATTGTACTCAGTGCTAATCCCATTAATACGGCATACCCGAGGAAAGCAAGTAACAAAATACCGAGAGACAAACGTTTGTAAGCCATTTGAATCAGTAATCCAAGTCCCAGAGGGGCAAAGACAACGATGTAATAAAATGGAGTTGCGCCTGTTTCGGTGAAAAAATATTTCAGTGCGAACTCTTCATTTCCAGCCATGTAAGCGATAATCCCCGAAACCAACAAGGCCCCGAACATGTACCCATACACATTCTTAAAAAAATCCCTGCTCAATTCCTGAGAGAAGCTTTGATCTTGATCTAAAATTTGATTCATCTTAATGTAATTTTGCTTGTACTAAATTAATAAATTCCTTTCTCGTAGAATCGTTCGTCATAAACAATCCCGTGAAGGCACTCGTAGTTGTAGACGAGTTTTGCTTCTGTACACCGCGCATTTGCATGCACATATGTTCCGCTTCAATCACCACCGCTACGCCTTTCGGGTTGAGTGTTCGCTGAATGCAATCGCGGATTTCGATGGTGAGTCTTTCCTGAACTTGTAAACGTCGCGCGTACGCGTCCACTACACGAGGAATTTTGCTCAACCCAACAATTTTACCGTTTGGAATATAAGCAACGTGGGCTTTTCCAAAAAACGGCAACATGTGGTGTTCGCAGAGCGAGTAAAGTTCAATGTCCTTCACAATCACCATTTCCGAATATTCTTCGTGAAAAATGGCTTGTTCCATAATTTTGTCAGGATCTTGATCGTAGCCTTTCGTTAAAAACTGCATCGCTTTCGCCACACGTTCTGGGGTATTCAATAATCCTTCACGATTCGGATCTTCACCGATTCCTTTTATCACTTCCTTGTAATGCCCTTTCAGGCTTTCGGTGAGTTGATCGTTGTATTTAAATTCTTTCGGCATAATTGACTTCTTCTAGTGAGGTTCGAACTAAAAAGGCTCGTTTCCTCCAAAATATTCAACGAAGTTGTTCTCTGTTTCGACCAATTTGATCTTACACAACTCGCCACCTGCTTTTGCAATTGGTTCCACCATGCGATCCCAAACTGCAATGATCACATTCTCCGTCGATGCTAACACTCCTTTTAAAAACGGGACATCCAAGTTCAAGTTTTTATGATCGAGCGGTTCAATCACTTCGTCTTTTATAATTAGACTAAGGTCTTTCAAATTTATTACAAATCCAGTATCAGGATTCGGAATTCCTTTCACGGTAACATAAATTGTGAAATTGTGTCCATGCCAGTTGTGGTTACTGCATTTCCCAAACACTTCCATGTTTTTCTCCTCAGACCATTCCTCTCGCCACAACTTGTGTGCTGCATTGAATGTCTCTCTTCGTGTTATATAAACTGTCTTCACTATCTCCAAATAAAATGCAAATATAGTTGTTACTGGCTAGATGATGAATGTGGACGACAAAGAGTTTGGTTCTGAAGTTCATTGAAATTGATTTCACCTCGAAAAAATCCGTGGAAATCATCGTCGATTCCACTACCTTTGAACCATGGAAGAAGAACGTCTTGATAAAATATTGATTCAACGGAATTTGGTTTCTACGCGTGTACGAGCCGAAAAAATAATTCGTGAAACAGGCGTGATGGTGGACGGAAAATTAGTAACCAAAACGGGAAAGCGCTTTCGGACTGATTGTAAAATAGACATGCTTGCCGAAGAAATTCCGTGGGTATCTCGAGGAGCGATCAAACTTTTGGCGGCGATCGAAAAATGGAATCCCACGATAAAAGATGGAACGTTCATGGATATTGGCGCTTCGACTGGCGGATTCACTGAAGTTTTATTGCAAAATGGCGCTTCGAAGGTGTATTGTGTAGACGTTGGAACGAATCAACTGCACGAACGAATTGCTTCGGATGAGCGCGTGATCAACCTCGAAAAAACCCACGTTCGAGAATTGACACCGAAATTAATTCCAGAAATGAACGACGGATGCGTGATCGATGTGTCCTTCATCTCCCTCGAAAAAATATTCCCGTTTATTCATTCATTCCTGAAGGAAAACGCCTTTGTGATCGCACTTGTAAAACCACAATTTGAAGTTGGCAAACAAAATATTGGGAAAGGCGGCATCGTAAAAGACAAAAAACTCTACCCAACTGTCATCGAAAACATCAAGCGCCTCGGATCGATGAATAATTTAACGTTTATTGATCTCGCTGATTCTCCAATACTTGGCGGTGACGGAAACAAAGAATTCTTGATTTACTTCAAAAAAACCAATGGCTGATTAAACCTTTCCTGGTGACCGGCATCTAAATTGGTATAAACACGTAAATTAAAATCATGAAAAATCTAAAATTAGCAATACTCGGATTGGCACTGATCTCATTCACGGCGGTAAACGCGCAAGAAGAAAGTAGCAAGGGGGATGAAATGTTCACGAAACTAGATGCGAACGCAGACGCGAAGATTAGCAAAGAAGAATTCATTGCAGTCAAGGCAGAGCGTGACGTCAAACGCACGGAAAAACAGAAACAAAGTTTAGAAAACCACACGCCAAAAGATGCTGCAGCGAAATTCGCGAAGAAAGACCTGAACAGTGACGGTTTCGTCGATCGAACTGAATTTGACCAAGCGCTAAAGGAACGTGCAGAAAAAGTGCAAAACAGACCCGAGGGAGCGGGACCCAATCATTTTGATAAGATGGATACCGATAACAATGGAGTTGTGAACCAAGAAGAATTCAACGTGCACGTGAAGAAAATCATGGCAAAGCGCGAAGAAAATGGCAAGGACACTAAAACCATCGACGCCGACAAGAAATTTTCGAAGTTGGATGGAAACGGAGATGGAAACATCGATAAAGTGGAGTACGAGACTGCGAAGCAAAATCGCCAAGGAAAAAGCAATCAGAAAAAAGAAGTGAAATAATTAGCTGAAATCTGAGAAAAGAATACTGAAAGGTGCCAAGAAATTGAGCACCTTTTGTTTTGTTCGAATGCCTCAAAAGAAGATTCCCTTTAACAAAAAACGCATGCAACTCAAATTACCAACTTAGAATCGTTCCAAATAAAGGGTTTTCGTATCTTTGCAGTATGATAACAGTAGGCAAGACGGTTCCTTTTGATGTAAGTCGCATTCGATCAGACTTCCCAATCCTCCACCGAAAGGTGAATGGCAAGGATTTGATTTATTTCGATAACGGCGCAACATCGCAGAAACCGCAAGTTGTTATCGACGCAATTACCGAATATTACACGAACAACAACGCGAACATTCACCGCGGAGTGCATTATTTGAGTCAGCTCGCGACAACACAGTACGAGAACGCGCGAACGATCATTCAGAACTACATCAACGCACCGCTTTCGCAGGAAATTTTGTTTACAAAAGGAACAACGGACGCGATTAATTTGGTGGCGAACAGCTTGGGTGAGCTTTTCTCATCAGGGGATGAAATCATGATTTCGGCAATGGAACACCATTCGAATATTGTTCCTTGGCAAATGCTGTGCGAGCGAAAAGGTTTGGTTTTGAAAGTCATCCCGATCAACGAAGCGGGTGAGTTAATCATGTCAGAATTTGACAATCTCTTCTCTCCCAAAACGAAATTGGTTTCGATCACCCATATTTCCAACACACTTGGAACGATCAATCCGATTGAAGAAATTATAGCAAAAACGCACGCGATCGGAGCTTACGTGATGATTGACGGAGCGCAAAGCATTCAGCACATCAAAGTCGACGTTCAAGCACTCGACTGTGACTTCTTCGCATTTTCTGGACACAAAGTGTTTGGCCCTACTGGAGTGGGCATCTTATATGGAAAGAAAGAAATTCTCGACAAAATGCCGCCGTATCAAGGAGGTGGAGACATGATTGCTAAAGTGACTTTTGAAAAAACGACGTACAACGAATTGCCGCACAAATTTGAAGCGGGAACCCCCAATATTTCGGGTGGAATTTGTCTTGGAACTGCGATTACCTATTTAGCTGAACTCGATTTGGATGCGATTCACGCTCATGAATCAGAATTGGCGCACTATGCCGAGGAGAAACTGCTTCAATTTGACGGCGTACGGATCATCGGCACTGCGAAAAATAAGACCAGTGTGGTTTCATTTATTGTGAACGGCATTCACCCTTTTGATTTGGGAACACTCCTCGACAAACAAGGAATCGCTGTTCGAACAGGTCACCATTGCACACAACCATTGATGGATTTTTATCAAATCCCAGGAACGGTGCGCGCGTCCTTTGCGTTTTACAATACGAAAGAAGAGATTGACGTTTTCATTCATGCAATGGAGCGCAGTCTCAATATGCTACGTTAGTTATGACTTTAGAAGAAAAGCAAGAAAAAGCGCAGCTTTTGAAGACCAAACGGCAGT
>CALFOS010000198.1 GCA_937919725.1 uncultured Fluviicola sp.
CGATCAAACACAATTTTGAACCATTCGGTGTATATTCCGGCGTTCAATTTGAGGTCCGTAGCGAGCGAATCCATACTCATGTATTTCCAATCTTCGACCTCTTCTAGGTTGAAATTTGGCGCTTCTTCGAATCGACCGATCAGCACATGATCCAGCTCGTGCTCCGTTAGCTCATTGTCTAATTTCGCTTTGTAGATAAATGAAAACACCGCTTTCAACGGCACTTCAAATCCCATTTCTTCTTGCAATCGTCGTTTTCCTGCATCGAGCAAGGATTCATTTTTCCGCGGGTGACTGCAACAAGTGTTCGTCCACAATCCACCCGAATGGTATTTCGAAACGGCTCTTTTCTGAAGTAATAGTTCGTTTTTTTCGTTGAAAATAAAAACAGAGAAAGCCCTGTGAAGCAAACCTTTTTCGTGTGCTTCCATCTTTTCCATCTCGCCGATGGGCTCGTCCATTTCATTCACCAAAATCACTTTTTCCATCTTCAAAGTAAATTCATCGAGTTACGAAGATATGATTTTGCGAACAAAACGATTTTTGCGTTGTTTCGAACCCGAATTCTGCTTTCCAATAAATTTTGTGCTGTTTTCTGCTTGATTTTTCGAAGCAATTCTGTGTAATAAACGTAACTCACATAAACGCCAAGTCGAGAAGATTTTGGGAGTTGCTTGATACCGATGTACGCTTCGTCGAATTCTAACTGAATTTCTTCTTCTATGCGTGTTTTATCTTCCAGTGAAAGTCCGTTCATGTCAATTCCAGGGAAATAAATGCGTCCCAAGCCTTGAAAATCATCCTTCATATCGCGTAAAAAATTGATTTTTTGAAACGCAGAACCCAATTTCATCGCATAAGGTTTCAAGCGTTGATATTCTGACTCATCTCCATAAACGAATACTTTGAGACACATCAATCCAACTACTTCGGCAGAGCCAAGAATGTATTCTTCGTAGCTTTCTCTAGTATATTCCATCGGATTGAGGTCCATTTTCATGCTGTGTAAAAACTGATCGATCAGCGCATGGTCAATTTCATATTTGTTAACGGCCATTTGAAACGAATGCAAAATCGGATTCAAGGATATTTTTCGCTCGATGGCAGTGTAGGTGTCTTTAATAAATTCGTTGAGAAGTACATCTTTATCGTGCTCGTGAAAAGTGTCCACAATTTCATCTGCGAAGCGCACGAAACCGTAAATCCCGTGAATATCGTCCCGAATTTTCGAGTCCAAGAAACGCACACCTGCATAAAACGAGGTGCTGTATGACTTGGTCACGTGCTTCGATGCTGTGTAGGCGTAGGAATCGAAAAGTGTTCTCATAGTGATTTTATTAGTTGTTTAGCGGCAATCTTTCCAGAAATTAATGCTGGCGGAATCCCTGGTCCGGGGACGGTTAATTGGCCACAAAAAAATACGTTTTTTAGCTTAGATTTCATCTTCGGTTTCAAATTTGCGGTTTGAAAAAGTGTGTTCGCTAATCCATACGCGTTGCCTTTCAGTGAGTTGTAGTCTGATTTGAAATCGGAAATGCAATAGGAGCGTTTGTAAATAATGTGATCTACGATCGAAGTGCCACACCGTTTTTCCATTCGCTCCATGATCAGTTTAAAATACTGTTCACGAATTGTTTCAGTATCTTCCAAATCTGTGGCAATTGGCATCAGAATAAAGATGTTTTCGTGACCTGCGGGAGCAACTGTTTTGTCCGTTTTTGAAGGTGCACAAGCGTAAAAAAGAGGTTTACTCGGCCATTTTGGATTGGTGTAAATTTCTTTTCCATGGTCGTTCAAATCTTCATCAAAAAACAAATTGTGGTGCTCCAACCCTGGAATTTCTTTGTCAACCCCGAGGTAATAAATCAAAGAACTTGGGGCGAGTTTTCGTTTGTTCCAGTATTCCGGCGAATAGCGTCTGTACTTCGCAGGAATTAATTTTTGCTCGATGTGATGATAATCTGCTCCGCCAATGATTGCATCAAAGTTGTGAGTTCCTTTCGAGGTGCTAATTCCAGTGGCAGCACCATCTGCCGCCTCAATCGCTTCTACTTGGGTGTTGAAGTGAAATTCCACGCCTTCTTTTCGTGCAATCGACTCCAGTGCTTTGGCTAGAGCATGCATTCCACCTTCGGGATACCACGTTCCCAATTCCAAATCGGCGTAGTTCATGAGCGTGTAAAGCGAAGGAATATTGCTCGGCATTTCACCTAAAAAAAGAACAGGGAAATTCAATATACTTCGCGCTTTATCTGACGAAAATCTTCTGGCTACGTCCTTTTCCACCGATTTAAACACGTCGAGTTTCAATGCATTTTTGAGGACGCTTAGCTTCGCGATTTCACCGATTTTCAATCCTGGGTTTTCTAAAAATGATTCGGTGGCTATGGTGTACTTTCGTTCGGCATCTGCCAAGAATTTCACCAACTTTTTACCGCCATCTGGTTCAAACGAATCAAAAAGTTGAATTAATTCTGACTTATTCGCTGGAATGTGAGTCGATGTAAGGTCTTTCCAGAGCACTTGATAAGCTGGGTCTAGGCGCGTGAGTTGGAAATAGTCTGCGCGGGTCTCTCCCAAATTAGTGAACAAATCATCCACCAATTCTGGCATCCAATACCATGACGGACCCATGTCGAAGGTAAATCCATCTGCTTCAAAAAATTGCGAACGACCACCCGACATGCTGTTTTTTTCAAAAACTTCAACAGCATAGCCATTCTTCGCCAAATAGCACGAAGCATAAAGACTAGATAGTCCAGCGCCAATAATTCCTATTTTTTTCATTGCAGATATTCGTCGTACAAATATACAATTTATTTCATACAATGTTTAATCTTATCTTGATAAAGTTAAACAAAAATAAAAATTAAGAAGCGAGGAGTTCATCTTCGGAGGTGATGAATTTAATTTTCCTGGGAATATGGTTCTGAATTTCGGAACAAAATGAACCTCCAATGCGAATTTCAGCATTCTCGCAACTCTTCAATAATTGGTCGAAAAAAAGCGTTAATTCTTTCTGCTGCATACGACTTATCATATTGGTCACCACTAGATCTGGATTAATTTGCTTTATGGAAACCGCCAAATCTGACAAGGGTACTTTTTTCCCCAAATAGATACACTTGTAGCCCGCTTCTTTCAATAAATATTGAAAGTAAAGTAGACTGAGTTCGTGTTCTTCGTGCTCGGGTAGAAACAAAACTACTGTCTTATTGTTGGGCTTTTTCACCTCCAGATCATTGATTTTCAATATGTAAAAATCACGAAGAATATTTGAGAAGTGATGCTCGTGCGCGACAGAAATTGAATTGGTTTGCCACAGTTCGCCCATTTTTATCAGAAGCGGAATAAGGATATTTGAGTAGAGCTCGCGGAGCGTGAATCGTTTGTCGTATGTCCAAAGTAAATCCCGGATTTCGTTCCCTTCCATCGATGTAATTGCAATCAATAAAGTGTCTACTTCTTCGTTGCCCGAAACCGATTTGGCGAGGATAATTTCCATGGCTTTATTGGTGATGTCGACTTCGCTCAGTTTAGCAATTTTCGAAATTTTAAGGCCATTTAGGTAAAGGAGATTGATGTTGAGGATCTTTTTTAAATCCGCGTGAGAGTAAAACCGAATGTTGCTTTCGGTGCGCTGAGGTGACAGCAAACTATACCGCTGCTCCCAAATACGAATCGTGTGGGCCTTAATCTCGGTGTAATTTTCCAAATCTTTGATCGAGTAATGAATCATATAAGTGTTTAATGCATCAATCTTGTTATTAAACAAAATTAATCAATATTTCTGATATGTGTCAATGACGTGCATTTTTTTGCCATCTTTCGAGTATGAACAACAAGAACATCGAAGAATGGATTCGCAAGAAGCAGGAACGACGCTCAAGATCGACGCCCGACAAGTTGTTTAGCGGAATTCAATCTGGCGATCTAGCGGCACTTAGCGCGGGCATCACTCTAATAGAAAGTCAATTAGCGGAGCATCGCGAGCTGGCGAATGAACTCATTCAAAAGTGTTTGCCTTTCAGCGGTCACTCAATGAGAATTGGAATTACAGGTGTTCCTGGAGTTGGGAAAAGTACATTCATCGAACATTTTGGGGGACTTTTTTCGGATGATAGTCACCGAGTTGCAGTGCTGGCGGTAGATCCTTCGAGTGCGGTTTCTCGGGGTAGTATTTTGGGAGATAAGACACGTATGAATGAGCTAGCGGTGAATGTAAACGTGTTCATCCGTCCTTCCCCGGCTGGAGATACCCTAGGTGGAGTGGCGCGCAAAACGCGTGAAAGCATCATTTTGTGTGAAGCGGCTGGATATTCTACGATTTTAGTGGAAACGGTTGGCGTTGGACAATCGGAGGTGATGGTGAAGTCGATGGTGGATTTTTTCTTGCTTCTAATGTTGTCGGGTGCCGGCGATGAACTTCAAGGAATCAAAAAGGGAATCATGGAAATGGCCGATGCTTTGGTGATCACAAAGGCGGATGGCGATAATATGAAACGAGCAGAAATAGCGGCGCGCGACTACAAAAATGCGCTTCATCTATTTCCGCCGAATGCGAATGATTGGATTCCACGCGTGTTCACATGCAGTGCGCTCACGGGAGTGAACATGGATGAAGCCTTGGAGACTATTCGCTCATTCGAAAATCACGTAAAAGTAAATGGACATTTTGAGCAAAATCGACGCGAGCAAGACAAACGTTGGCTGTCGGAAACTTTAAAAGAACTAATCTTGAGTGGATTTTTCGCGGACGAAAGCTTGATCGAAAAACTAAAAATAAACGAACAACGAGTTGCGGACGGGGAAATATCTTCCTTCCAAGCTGCCGAAGAACTATACGAAGCATATCAACATGAAAGAAGAATTTAAAATTGAAGGACCTTATATTGAGTTGATTCGTTTGCTAAAAGCCACGGGAATCGCACAAACGGGCGGTCATGCAAAAATGATAGTGGAAGATGGCGAAGCGTTCCGTAATGGCGAAGTGGAGATGCGTAAACGCGCCAAATTAGTCGTTGGCGATCAAATCGAAGTAGGGGACTACATCGTTATTTTGACTTAATTTCAACCTTCATCGCCTCAAAGGCATTGTACACACCCATGTGCAGAGCGTCTCCGTGATCTTGTTCTTTCAAAAAGTGATGTTCCAAAAATGCTAATGGGTGATCAGACTTTTTTAGTTTTTTGTAGAGGGCTTTTGCGCCATTTCTCATTATTTCCCCTTCTTCTCCTAAGGTGATGTAGACTGATTTTGCTTCGGTGTAATTCGCGAATTCTAAATCAAGTAAAGATTCATTGTCCCACCACAAACTAGGACTAACAATGATATACGTGTCGAACAAGTCGGGTTTTTTTGCTAAAATTTCGGTTGCTAAAAGTCCACCGAGTGATTGCCCAATAATCGTTTTTCCAGAACTCACAGCATACATACTATCGATGTAGGGTTGGAGTTCTTTTTCCAAAAAATGAATAAAGTTCTCAGATCCACCCGTTGTTGGGAAATCAATTTTATCTTTCTCAATGGTCGTTGGATAGGTGAAATCGCGCTTGCGATCTACGTTTTCAATTCCCACCACAATCGTTTCTGGAATCACGTTGATCCACGAATACGAACAAAATTGTACCAAACCAGAAATGTGATGAAAATCTTCGTCCTTCGATCCGTCCAGTAAGTATATCACTGGATATTTTCTGTCAGAGTTTGTCGTATACCCAACTGGCAGATAGATGTTCAGCGTTCGGTCTTCATTCAGGATCTTGGAGTGATAAACCAATCGTTCACCAATCAGAAAACCTTGTTTGGTCGCTTCTTGGGCTTGAGCAAAGCTGGATGTTGTCAGCAATGAAAATCCCAGAACGAAAAGAAAATGTAAACGCATAATTGAAATATAAGTTGAGTTATACTCGAATTTAGGCGGTTGATTCATTATTAAAACAACTCCTGCAATTCCTTCTTCAAAATCTCCACTGTGATTTCCGATGGCAACTGACCAATTTCTCCTACAATTTCGAAAATCTTCGCGGATAAATCTAATGCCATTGAGGTAGCGTCCATTTGTCGTCCAGCAAGGTGAATGATTTTCAAAGTTTCCTCCTTCGATTTTTTCACCATTTCCCAAGCCTGAGGCGATACGAACAACTGCTGCGCGATATTGTGCTCGTACTCTTCACGAATCGCTTCGATAAGTTTCACTTGAAATGCCATCGCTGGAAGTCCGGGATTTTGCAAACGCATCACCAAACTATTCGGGTGAATTCGCTCCAAAAATAAAACAGAACGCTGGTAAGCTTCCATCCTCGAAGGAAGAAAAAATTCTTGGCGCTGAATCTTCAAGGTTGATTTCAACTCTATTTGTGCATCGCGCACTTTACTTTCGGCTTGCTTGCGCAAAAAATACACCGCCGTTAGCAGAACAGCTCCCGCAGGAACAATAATTAATGCCAATTGAAAAATAATGGTTTCCATACTCATTCGTTTTGTGTTACAAAGATAGAATTCTAAAGCGCACAAAAGTAACATGGAAAAAAAATCGAAGGCGCGCAATTTCAAGACTTCTTCGGATTAGATAAGCACTTCATGAGATTCTCGCATCGAAATCCGTACATTTATCCTTCAAAATTAACTGCATGACGTCTACGCTTATTGTCACGGTATTAGTTCTCTACTTTTCGATGCTTGTTGCCATTTCATTTTTCACCTCCAAAAAAGCCAACAACGAGAGCTTCTTCCGAGGGGATAGAAAATCGCCGTGGTACTTGGTTTCCTTTGGAATGATCGGTGCTTCGCTGAGTGGAGTCACCTTCCTATCGATCCCTGGTTGGGTAGGAGATTCCTCCAAACAATTTGGCTACATGCAAGTGGTTTTTGGCTATTTGGTGGGTTATTTCATCGTGGCATACGTGCTCTTACCGCTTTTTTATCGGTCCAATGTCACTTCAATATACGAATACCTCAAAGATCGCTTCGGATTTTGGAGCTACAAAACGGGTGCGTTTTTCTTCCTCGTTTCGCGGATTATTGGCTCAGCCATTCGTCTTTTGCTCGTTGCCAATGTGCTCCAAGCAATTCTCTTCGATGACTGGGGCGTGCCATTCGAAGCTACCGTTGTGATTTCTATTTTGTTGATTTGGATCTACACGAGCAAGGGCGGAATTAAAACGATTGTGTGGACGGACACCATCCAAACAGTATTCATGCTCGCATCGGTTCTACTCACCGTTTATTTCATTTCAGATGCACTCCATTTATCCGAGAACGGCGGAATTATTTCGACAGTAAGCGATAGTCAATATTCCAAGATTTTCTTTTTTGATGATATAATGAGCGGAAACAATTTCTGGAAAAGCTTCTTTGGCGGGATGTTTATCACGATCGGAATGACAGGACTCGACCAAGACATGATGCAGAAAAATTTGAGCTGTAAGAACATTGGCGACGCTCAAAAGAATATGATTAGCATGGCGATTGTGTTGGTGGTGGTGAATCTCATTTTTCTCGCACTTGGTAGCCTCTTGTACATGTATGCAGAAGCAAATATGCCCGAAGTTGTGCAAGCCATCGCCGACAAAAAAATGGGAAGTGACATGCTTTTTTCAACTATTGCCATGAGTGACGCCGTTGGGCCATTGATCGGGATTTTGTTTTTACTCGGACTGATCGCAGCGGCATATTCAAGCGCTGATTCTGCGTTAACAGCACTCACAACCTCCTTTTCTGTCGATTTTCTCAACATCAAACAAAAACGAGCTGCAGAACAAGAACGAACGCGAAGAATTGTGCATGTTGGAATGTCGATCGTGCTCGTTTTGGTTATCATTTTGCTGAAATACACCACAGATTCATCCGCCATTGGATTATTGCTAACCTTCGCTGGATTCACCTACGGTCCGCTCATCGGCATGTTTTTCTTCGGCATCATTTTCAAACGAATCATCAAGGACGGCATCGTACCAATTATCTGCATCATCTCCATCTTATTGACTGTCTTTTTCTGGTACTTCTCCTTCGGAGGTCCCGGAATTGAAAAAGGTCAACCTGGAATTTTAGGTAATTATGCATTCGGAATTGAATTGATTATTGTCAATTCATTATTTACTTTTATAGGATTGTGGCTCTTATCGAAAAAGAACACAATCGAAACCATAAAACATGAACATTACACTGCACGATAATTACACGTGGATGGATTTTGCTCCGCTCACACTCACACGCCCAGTTGGCAGCTTGAGGATGGGAATATTAACGAACGAGGAGCGCTGGAAATTGCTTCTTCCAAAAGCTGAAATTGGATTCGCTACCGAGGCATTTTTGCAAACTAAATTCCCGAATATTGTTGGAGTTGAAGTGAATGCGTGCGTAATTCCCACACCAAAATTGGCGAAACTCGTTACAGCACTTACCGAAAACGAAGGACTGCTTTGCCCACTTGGCTGGATTGCGAAACGCGGCGATGGATCCATAAAAATAAAGTGTGATGCATATCCCACTTTTATTACGCAACGCTGGCACTTATTCCAACGAAATGGAGATGTTTTGAAGCAGGATTTTCAATTGATCACCGAAGGTAGAACCTCGCAAGCACTATCCAATTCTAATACTGTAATCGGCGATAGAAACTTGATTTTTTTGGAAGAAGGAGCGAAGGTGGAAGCGTCCATTTTAAACACGAACGACGGGCCAATTTACATCGGAAAAAACGCTGAAATAATGGAAGGGTCTATCGTTCGAGGTCCGCTTGGAATGAATGAAGGAAGTGCACTCAAACTCGGAACGAAGATGTACGGCCCAACAACGCTTGGTCCACATTGTAAAGTGGGTGGCGAGGTGAACAATTGCATTTTCCAAGGCTATTCGAACAAAGGTCATGACGGATTTTTAGGAAATTCACTCATCGGTGAATGGTGCAATTTGGGAGCTGACACGAATACTTCAAACTTGAAAAACAACTACGGATTGGTGAAAACCTATTCATACCGAACAAAAAAAGAAGAGCAGACCGATCTTCAATTCATGGGGCTCGTGATGGGCGACCATTCAAAATGCGGAATCAACACGATGTTCAATACTGCATCCGTTGTTGGAGTTTCGACCAACGTTTTCGGAGCTGGGTTTCCGTCAAAACACATCGCTTCGTTTCAATGGGGTATGGATGGAAAGAACTACGATTTCGATCGAGCGGTAGAAAGCGCGAACAACATGATGGCACGAAGAGGATTGAAATTGACAGATGCAGAAATTGACATTTTACACCACATCTCTGACACTTCGAACGGATTTTCAGGCAATAAATAGGACAAAATAGCAGTTCAAGATGCGTGGCACAGCCTTTGAACACTGCTAGATCACTACCGACAATTCGGTTTTTTTTCAATATTTGAGGAATAACTGACACATTGACGGTTTTTAGAGACAACGATATATGACTGATTTTTTTGATAAAAATTTTCTTGAATTGAGTTCGAACTTGGAAGCAGATGCCGAATTTATTCCACTGATCACCGCGGAAGAAGAGGAGAGCATGCGCACGCAAAAATTCCCCGATGAACTTCCAATTTTACCGCTTCGAAACAACGTACTTTTTCCTGGGGTTGTAATTCCAATTACTGTTGGACGCGACAAATCTATCCGATTGATTCAAGATGCCAACAAAGGATCGAAGGTGATTGGCGTGGTGGCGCAAAAAGATTTTGATGAAGAAGAACCGGAATTTGAAGATTTACACAGAGTTGGAACGGTGGCGCAAATTATTCGTTTGCTGAAAATGCCCGATGGTAGCTCCACGGTGATCATCCAAGGAAAGCGACGTTTCGAGTTGATTGAACCGCTTCAGTCTGAGCCGTATATTAAAGCAAAAATCAAACTCCTCGAAGAGAGAAAAGTCGATGAGACCAACCAAGAAATGAAGGTGATATTTAAGTCGATCAAGGATTTGGCGCTTCAGATTATTCAGGAAAGTCCGAACATTCCATCCGAGGCGTCCTTCGCGATCGGCAACATTGACAGCCCAACGTTTTTGGTCAATTTTGTATCGTCGAACATGAATGCAGACGTTGCCAAGAAACAGGAAATGCTTGAGGAATTGGACATCCGCAAGCGCGTGATGATGGTGCTCGAACACCTCACGCTCGAGATTCAAATGCTGGAAATGCGCAACGAAATTCACACGAAAGTGCGCAAAGACATGGATCGACAACAGCGTGAGTATTTTTTGCATCAGCAAATTCGCACGATTCAAGACGAACTTGGAGATAATCCGCAAGAGCAAGATGTGACCGAAATGGGCGAACGTGCAAGCGCGAAAAAGTGGGACGAAACAATCCAAAAATTGTTCTACAAAGAGTTGGATAAACTCAGCAGAATGAATCCACAAGGAGCCGAGTATACTGTTCAAATGAACTACTTGGATTTGATGCTGGACTTGCCTTGGAACGACTTTTCAAAAGATAACCTTGACCTAAACCGGGCACGAAAAATCTTGGAACGCGATCATTACGGCTTGGAAAAAGTGAAAGAACGCATTTTGGAATATTTAGCGGTTCTCAAGCTCAAAGGAAACATGAAATCACCGATTTTGTGCTTTTACGGGCCTCCGGGAGTTGGTAAAACATCGCTAGGAAAGTCCATTGCAGAAGCATTGGGACGAAAATACATTCGGATGTCACTCGGTGGACTGCACGATGAATCAGAAATTCGTGGTCACCGAAAAACATACATCGGCGCGATGCCCGGTCGAATCATTCAAAACATCAAAAAAGCGGGAATCAGTAATCCTGTGTTTGTCTTAGATGAGGTCGATAAATTGGGTCGAAGCAATCACGGTGATCCATCTTCGGCCTTACTGGAAGTGCTCGATCCGGAGCAAAACAGTGCGTTCTACGACAATTACATCGAAACAGAATACGATTTATCGCGTGTGATGTTCATTGCTACGGCGAATAACCTGGGCGAAATTCAAGGTCCACTGCGCGATCGTATGGAATTGATCGAAGTGAACGGCTACACGGTGGAGGAGAAGATAGAAATTGGAAAACGACACTTATTGCCCAAGCAAATCCAGGAACACGGAATCACTGCGAAGGACATTCAAATCGACAAGAAAACCCTTGAGCGTGTGATTGAAGAATATACGAACGAATCAGGTGTGCGCGGCTTGGACAAAGTGATCGCGAAGTTGGTGCGAAATCGTGCGCGCCAAATTGCCATGGAGGAGGAGTTCGAATCGAAAATCATCATCGAGCACTTGTTTGGTATCTTGGGAGCTGGTCGTGCAAAAACGAAATACGACAACAACAACGTAGCTGGCGTAGTCACAGGCTTGGCTTGGACGAGCGTTGGTGGCGATATTCTATTCATCGAGTCGTCGATCACGCAAGGGAAAGGAAAGCTGACCTTGACAGGGAATTTGGGAGAGGTGATGAAAGAATCGGCGGTGATTGCCCTCGAATACTTGAAATCGCACAGCTATTTGCTTGGACTCGCACAAAAAGCCTTCGATACGCACGACATTCACATTCACGTTCCAGAAGGTGCTACGCCAAAAGACGGCCCAAGTGCTGGAATCACGATGTTGACGTCCATCGCGTCGGTCTACACACGCCGAAAAGTTAAAAAGAACTTGGCCATGACGGGCGAGATTACATTGAGAGGAGAAGTTTTGCCAGTTGGAGGAATCAAGGAGAAGATTTTGGCTGCGAAACGCGCGAGCATCAAGGAAATTATTTTGTCAGAGAAAAATCGAAAAGACATTGACGAAATTACGCCAAGTTATTTGAAAGGCTTGACATTTCACTACGTGAGCACGATGACAGAAGTGTTGGAAATCGCATTGATGAAACAAAAAGTAACGAATGCCTTGGTCGTGAAGTAGTCGTTTGAAACGAATTATTTAGCGCTCAATTATGAAGGTAATTGGGCGTTTTTTTTTGCAAAAAAAACAGACCTTCCGATGCCTATCAGAAGGCCCGTTTTTACTTTTCGCTTATCAATCTTCTTTCCAATTCTCGTCTTTCCCTTTGATGTAAGGAATTTTGGCCGCGGCCAATTTAGACTCTAATGCTTTTACGCGAATGATCATGCCATCGAATGATTGACGGAATGCATCGTATTGTTGCTGCGCCGATTCTTTGTTTTTGCGATGTGTAGCTGAAACACCCGTGCGACTGCTATACAACTGATAACTCACCATTCCAATTCTTCCGCTGAGGCTCGGTACGGTTTCAAATTCATGTGACGAACGAATGCCGTCGCCCCACAATTCTACTGATAGATCGTGGTAACTATTTTTGAGCGCTTCGACTTCGGATAACAAGCGGATGTCGGTGCCTGGATACGTTTTGATCGCGTGTTCCATCAACTTCAGTTTCTCGTTCGTTTCGCCCATCAATCTTCCTGTTCCATCTAAACTTCGCGTGAGTTCTGCTACTTCTAACTTGAATGCTTCGAGCGCAGCAAGATCTTCTGCTTTGATGGTTCGATTGTCTAGTTCTTTTACCACAAATGAGGTTTTCTCAGCGATCATTTTCAATTGACCGTCTTTGATTTGCATCACTTCCACCGAATACGTTCCAGCGTTCACCAAAAAACCATCGTCTGGATCAGAGTATCGTCCTGCCTCACTCTGTTTGAGTGAAATTGGGGAGGTTGTTTCTGAGCGAAGATTCCATGATTGTCGCGTAATTCCTTTGCTCGGAGAGGATGTCATACGCTTAATTTCTTTTCCAGTTGCATCGCGAATAATCCAGATCAACTCCGCTTTGTCTTCCAATTCTTCGGCTTTCAATTCATCGAATGTTGGATAATCGACAGGCGTTTTCGCTTTTTCAGATTCTGTTTGTTTTTTCTGACGGGCGTCTTTCAACGATGTTTCGGTGTCTTTTTGGTAGAGGGTGAAAACAGCTCCAAATGTTGGATTCTCTGCATTCCACAAGTCTGCTCCTTGCGATCCTGTTCCGCGTAAACCGAGTGGAGCAGAGGGAATGTACAACAATGCGTCTTTGATCGGGAACAAGTGTGATTCTTTGTCCAATACTGCTTTTGATATAGAGCGAAGTGGCGTATAATTGTCCATTACGTAGAATCCGCGGCCAAATGTTGCCGCAACGAGATCGTTTTCACGTTCTTGAATGTCCAAATCGTAAACTGCGATGGTTGGAAGTCCTGAGAGCTTCGTCCAAATTTTCCCTCCATCATTCGAGAAGTAAGCTCCAAACTCAGTTCCTATAAACAGCAAGTTCGGATCTTTGTGGTCTTGTCGAATCGCAAATGCTGATCCGCGCTCTGGAAGATTTGAAGAAATTGATGTCCACGTTTTTCCTTTGTCACCACTGCGCATCACATATGGTTTAAAATCGCCTGATCGGTGGTTGTTGAAGATGGCAAAAACTTCGTTTTCGTCGTGCAAACTTGCGGTGATCATGTTGACGCGTGTGTTCGCTGGGATTCCTGTGAATGAACTCATCTTTGTCCACGATCCACCGTCGTCGTTCGATACTTGAATCAAGCCGTCGTCTGTTCCGACGTAGAGCAATCCTTGTCTGATGGGAGATTCGTCAAGTGCAACCACGTTTCCGTAAATTGTGGTAGATGCATTTTTCATCACAGCGTCGATTGACCAAACTTGATCCATCACAGGTAATTTGTTTCGATCTATTTCTTGCGAGAGGTCGGGTGAAATCGTTTTCCAATCGTTGCCTCGATTCGCACTTTTGAAGAGTTTGTTTGCCGCGAAGTACACCGTTTTCGAATCGTGTTTTGAAATGATAATCGGTGCGTCCCAGTTCCATCGGTATGCTGCTTCACCAACTGCTGGCATGGGTTGGATTGGTGTTTTTTCGCCTGATGTCTTGTCGTAGCGAACTAACCAGCCGTACTGTGCTTGTGCATAAACAATGTTCGGATTGTTCGGGTCAATTGCCGATTCAAATCCATCTCCTCCATTCGTGATAAACCAATCGGAGTTCAAAATCCCTGCATTGTTAATGGATGCTGATGGTCCGCCCATCGAGTTGTTGTCTTGAGTTCCTCCATAGATATTGTAAAATGGATAAGCGTTGTCTGTCGCTACTTTGTAGAATTGGATGAGCGGAAGGTTCGCGTAGTATTTCCAATCGACGGCGTGGTTGTAAGTTTCGTAGAGTCCGCCGTCGCAACCAACTATCCAGTGATTCGGGTCGTTTGGATTGATCCAAATACAGTGATTATCGACGTGTTTTTTGTCTTCGCCCGTCGCTTTAAAGGTTTTTCCGCCGTCCTCGGTGTGGTGCAACCACGTGTCCATCGAGAACACTTTGTCCCGGTCCGTTAAGTCACAAGTAATTTCTTGATAGTAGTTCCCACTTGTGTTGTGTCCCGACATTTTGGACCAGCTTTCGCCAAGATTCGTCGATCGGAAAAATCCACCTTTGTCATCGCGTGCTTCAACGATCGCATACACGTAGCTTGGGTCAACAGGAGAAACCGCAATTCCAATGCGTCCCATCTTTCCTTCCGGTAAACCAGAGTTGATCGCCTTCCATGTTTTTCCACCGTCAATCGATTTGTGCAAGCCCGATTCTGGTCCTCCACCAATGTACGTCCATTCGTGTCTGCGTCGTTGATGAGCCGATGCGTATAAAATCTCAGGATTACTCGGATCGATAGCGATTTCGGCAATTCCTGTATTTTCTGAAATTTCTAAGGTGCGCACCCACGTTTCGCCGCCGTCCGAAGATTTGTACACGCCGCGTTCGCCGCCCTTGCTCCAAACGGGACCGTAAGCTGCAACCCAAACGATGTTTTCGTTGGTCGGGTGAACAATGATTTTTCCAATGTGCTCCGAGGTTTTTAATCCCATGTTTTTGAAGGATTTTCCACCATCAACGGATTTGTACACGCCATCGCCGTAGGCAACAGAACGTTGGTTGTTGTTTTCTCCCGATCCTACCCAAACTACGTTGGAATTCGTTGGAGCGAGCGTTACGCAACCAATAGAGTAAGATCCTTGTCCGTCGAAAATTGGAGAGAAACTTGTTCCGTGATTGGTTGTTTTCCACACTCCGCCTGATGCCGCAGCAACGTACCAAATGTTGCTATTGGAAGGATCAACGGCGATGTCGGCAATTCGACCTGAGGTTAAGGCGGGTCCAACTAATCGGAAGGAAAGTCCAGAGAAAGTGGATGCATCTATGCCTGATTTATCATCCTTTTTTTCATCCTTCGTGTCTTTTTTCTTTTGAGCGAATGCGAGGGTAGAACTAATGATTATGAGGCAAATAAGAGAGATTGATTTCATAAAGTTTAATTTGGGTGTCCAAAATACGGAATCTAGGCTGAATTGGCGCTAAAATTTACTTTATAAAAAAAATAGTTTATTTTATTTTCAATAATTACTGAAAGTTTTATATATTTGAAATATGAAATTTACAGAAGCACAATCAGAATTTATTCAGCTATGGGGCAATTTTGGTTCTCAGTGGGGGATCAATAAGACCATGGCTCAGGTACACGCACTGCTTTTAACGAGCGATGAAGCGCTAAGTACGGACGACATCATGGAAACGTTAGCAATTTCTCGCGGAGGAGCAAACGTTAATCTCAGGGAATTGATGGTTTGGAACTTGGTCTACAAAAGTGCCAAGCCAGGCGATCGTAAAGAGTTTTTCGTTGCCGAGAAGGACATGTGGGAAGTGGCGAAACGGATTACCCGCGAGCGGAAGCGTCGAGAAATTGAACCGCTAATGCATCACCTCAATCGTTTAAAAACCGTCGATGAAGCCGATCCTCAATCACTGAACTTCGTGAAATTAGTGGGCGATATCGAGCGACTCGTTGGGCGAATGAATAAAACCAGCGACACAATTATGAAGATGGAAGAAAATGCATTTTTCGGAAGCATTATTCGATTATTGAAGTAATTAAGCAAACTATACGATTATGAAACGCATCATCATCACAGCCGCCAACGGATTTTTAGGATTGCACCTCTGCGAGCATTTCGCGAAAACACACGAGGTAATTGCACTCGTTCGGACGCTCTTGCCGAATCAACCAAATATCACGTATATTGAGTGGGATGGAAAAACACTCGGAGATTGGCAGGCTTATTTTGAAGGAGCGCATGCAGTGATTAATCTAGCGGGTAAATCGGTGGATTGTCGCTACCACGACGAAAACAAGAATCTCATTCTTCAATCGCGCCTAGAAAGTACCAGCGTACTCGGTGAAGCGATGGATCTGTGCAATGTGAAGCCAAGCGTTTGGATGAATTCTGCCAGTGCAACCATTTATGCGCATTCACTCGAAAAAGCGAACAGCGAAGCTGAACACGTCATTGGCTCTGGATTTTCTGTCGAGGTCTGTCAACAATGGGAAAAAACCTTCTTCGATTTCACATATACCAACGTTCGACAAGTCGCCTTGCGCACAACGATCGTGTTAGGCAAAGACGGCGGGGCATTTCCTGTCATGAAAAAGATGACCAAATTGTTCGCCGGCGGAAAGCAAGGAAATGGAAAACAGATGATCAGTTGGATTCACATCGATGATTTTACTAACGCGGTTGATCACATTCTTGTACACGACGAATTGCGTGGGTCTATAAATCTCGGATCTCCGAATCCTGCCAGAAATGCTCATTTTATGCGCGAATTGCGATCTGCCTGCAATCGACCGTTTGGACTTGCAACGCCGAAATTTTTACTCGAAATCGGCGCGCGGATCATCAAAACGGAAACAGAACTCATCCTCAAAAGTCGTTTTATCGAACCAGGAATTTTGATGAATTCTGGATTTAAATTTAACTATCCAACAATCAAGGAAGCCATGAATGATTTGATATAAGACGAACTATTGAACTCAATCGAAAAAAATGAAAAAAATTGTAATTGCAGCAGCCAACGGATTTATCGGAACACATTTGTGTCACCATTTTTCAAAAACGCATCAAGTGATCGGATTGGTGCGGAGCCAACCTCCTTCGGGAAAAAATATCGAGTACGTTACGTGGGACGGGAAAAACCTCGGCGATTGGCAAAATTCTCTCAATGGTGCGGAAGTATTGATCAACTTGGCTGGGAAATCGGTCAATTGTCGACATACGCCAGAAAACAAGAAAGGAATTCTCGAAAGTCGACTCGAAAGCACGAAAGTACTCGGTCAGGCCATCGAACAATGCAAAGAGAAACCGAAGGTGTGGATCAACGCATCTGGAGCATCGATTTATTTATACCAAAAAGGCGTGGCGAACACGGAAGAAAATTCAGTGTATGCTCAAACTTTTATTGCTGAAGTGTCAAAACGATGGGAGAGTGCGCTCTACGAATTTCAGTTCGAGGATGTCCGACAAGTCGCGCTTCGAACAACGGTTGTTTTGGGTATGGAAGGCGGTGCTTTTCCAGTAATCAATCGGTTGGTAAAACTAGGTTTAGGCGGAAAGCAGGGGAGTGGAGAACAAATGATGAGCTGGATTCACATCACGGACTTTGCGAACGCCGTCGACTACATCGTTCATTCAGAAATTTCGGGGCCTGTAAATATGGGATCGCCAAATCCGCTCTCCAACGCTAATTTTATGTCCACCTTGAGAAAAGCAAACGGTAGCTGCATCGGAATTCCAACACCTGAATTCATGCTCCGTATCGGATCTCGATTTATCGATACAGAACCCGATTTGGTGCTCGACGACATGTACGTGAAACCGAAAGTACTCCTGAAATCGGGCTTTGAATTCGAATTTCCAACCCTCAGCGAAGCTGTAATGAATCTTATAAAATAGAAGTTTTGAAAAAGTTCAATCAATTAAATCGGCCAACAAAATTTGCACTCATGTCAGCCCTAGCTGCAGGCGTGGTTTCATTCGTCATGATTGCGACCTTCATAAGCATGCTCGAATGGATTTTCATTCCTTCGGTGATGCTCATGGTGTTCATCGCAGCGTATTTTTCCTTCCGAAGACAGATGCGAAACCATGGCGAACTCACATCTAAGCGCATTTTCTCGATTGCCATGGAAGTGGGAACGGTAACGCATTTCTACACCTTCGCCTTCTATCTTCCATTCAATTATTTCATTTCTTATTACCAAGGAATTAGCGGAGAAATCGTTGGTGGTTATCTTGTGTTAACGCTCCTCTTCGGAATTTCATCTTTGGTTGCCTTTGTGTGGATCGCCGTTCCGATGTACATGAGCATTGGTCATCTTCTAAAATCCATGGAAGTTGGAACCGTTTTTACGGAACACGAATTGGATAATTCAATCTTGGACGATGAATTCGCGGAACCTACGGGCAAGCAAGCGTTTGAGTTAGACTGAAAAATCGCCCTTTTCACTGTAACTTTTCATCATTTTTTGCGATATACAGAATTAGGTACGGAATTTGTTTTGCTTGACCTGTTAGAACTAAATAGCACGATCTGAATGAAAATAATTTACATTGCGACCCTGATTTTTGGAAGTTTACTTAGCGCCTTTTCTCAGGTTGAGGCCGAAGGATGCATGCCACCATCAAAGAAAATCTTAAAATTGATCAGTGCTGGAGTCAACGCTTCAGACGCACAATCAGCCGTTGATAATTTCAATTCAGCCATTGCCGCCGACGAACAAAACGCTACTGCATACTACGAATATGCCATGTATGCATACACCTTGGGCGTGGAATATTACGAAACGCAACCGAACCCAACGATGGGCGACCGCAGTTTCAAAAAGGCGGAGGAAATGTTCAAAGCAGCGCTCGATTTATGCTCAGATTTCCATGCAAATTGCACCTATTACCTTGGCGTGATTAAATATACTCAGCGGGACACAGAAGAAGCAATGAATTGGTTTCGCCAGTTCAAAAAATTCAAACATTCCGATACCGATCGCTATCCCGAAGATTTCACAAAAAAATTATCTGACGTAGATGAAGTTCTCGCGAAATATGACGAAGATGAAAAGATGCTCAGCGAAAGCGTGCCATTCGAACCTCAGCTTGTTCAGCGTGTGAGCACGGAAAAAGATGAGTATTTCCCAATGATTTCGCCAGATAACGAGCTGATGTTCTTCACGCGAAAGTTGGACCGACGAAACTTAGGTGATATCCAATCAAATGTTGTTGAGGAGTTTACCATTGCCGATCGTGCAGGAATGACGGGGCCGTTCTCGGAAGGTGCGCCCGTTAAAAAACCATTCAACGACGGTTCGTTTGCGAGTTACGGGGCTGCTACGATGTCTGTGGACAACAAAGAAATGATTCTTTGCGCGTGTAATCCAATCGAAGTGAACGGTCAGAAATACATGAATTGCGATTTGTACCGAACCACCTATGAACGAACAGGAACGGGAGGAAATGATTACCAATGGACGCCACTCGAAAGCCTGGGCGACAAAATCAATGGAAAATACAGGTGGGATGCGCAACCTTCTCTATCAGCGGATGGGAACACACTCTATTATACAGTGAATGGGCCAGACACGCGTGACAACGATATTTTTGTAGTAGATCGAAACGCTGATGGAACATGGGGCACAGCTCGACCATTCGATGAAATCAATACGGCTGGGAAAGATAAAAGCCCGTTTCTTCATCAAGATAGTGAGACGCTTTATTTCGTTTCTGAGTGCACCAGCGAACGCAAGGGACTTGGAGGATTGGATATTTTCTTCACCCGAAGAGAAAATGGCGTTTGGGCTAAACCGAAAAACATTGGTTATCCGATCAACACTGAAGCCGATGAATTGGGTTTGTTTGTTTCCATCGACGGGAAATTAGCCTACTATTCGTCTACCGTTCGAGGCGATTGGAACATTTATTCATTTGAGTTATATGAAGAAGCCCGTCCGCAAAGAGTGGCGATCTTGAAAGGTGAATTAAAGGATGAAAATGGTGAAGGAGTGAAGGACGCTACGATTGAGGTTTTGTATGCAGGATCTGATGAGGTGACCAAGGTGAAAGTGAACGGAAACGACGGTAAATATGCGGCAATCATAAAGCAAGATACGCCTGGCGATGTTATGGTGACGGTTAAAAAAGATGGTCACGCCTTCGATGCCAAAGTGATTAAAAAGGAAGTTGTACACGATAATGTAGCCATCAAAGATCAAAATCTAGATGTACGCAAGCTGAAAGTAGGTGAAGCATATACGATAAACGAAATTTTGTATCCTACGAGTTCTTCGGCGATGAACACTAATTCGAAATTTATTTTGAAAGGATTTGCTCGTTTCCTGAACGAAAATCCAGGCATCACCGTTTTCATCCAAGGTCACACTGATGATGTGGGAGACGACGAACGGAACCTTGTTCTTTCCGAAGAGCGTGCACAAGGTGTTCGCGAGTACCTTATTTCGATGGGAGTTGACAAAACGCGTTTGAAAGCAAAAGGATTTGGAGAAACGCGACCGAAAGTTGAAAACGACTCTGATTCCAATCGAGCGAAAAACCGCCGTACAGATTTTGTGATTGAAGGAATGTAAATTATTGGGCTCGATCCAACTGTACACCGAATTTTTTCTTCGAAAAGTTGAGATCTACGAACCCTTTCATCCCAGGAACACATCCACGATCGCTGTATTGCCAATGAATAATTTCCGGGCTTCCCATTCTAGCTTCTGTGAGATTGTAGCTGGCGATCCAAAAATCATATCCTGGAAATTTACCCTTCATCTTATCTCGGTACATCGTATACGAAGTATAAATTATCGGTCGCTCTCCCGTTTCTTCTTCCACGGCAGTTAGCCATTCTTTCATTCCGTCAATTAAACGCGCATCAGTTGAAGCTTCTACTTCGGCATCCAAAACAGGCGGTAAATCATCCCTTGAAGGCATGTAGTAATTCAGAAAATGATCTACTTGCAAACGCGCAGAGATATCAGGAGTAAAAAAGTGATATGCCCCGTGCTTCATTCCGTATTTTTCTAGATGACGGTGATTGCGTTCCCATTGTTCATCCACAAAATGTGCGCCCTCGGTTACTTTGCAATACACGAAGGAAATAGTGGTGTCCATCTTGCTGAAAAAAGTTTCCCAATCAATTTCTCCTTGGTGGTGCGAAATGTCGATCCCGTGCGAATAAAATCCTTCGGGCAGGGGTTGCAAAGTGATGGATGTGTGAGCTGGACGAAGAAATAAATGCCAAGCGCCAATTCCTACTCCCAAGAAGAGGATCGTGAGAACAAGTAAGCGATTTAGCGTAAGCGATTTCTTCTTTCGGCTATTCATTGCCTACTAAAATAGAAAAAGTCCCGACTGAATGAACAATCGAGACTTTAAATGTATGAAGAATACGACTATGCGTACGTTCTTTTCTCTTTTATACGAGCTGATTTTCCAGTACGTTCTCTGAAGTAGAAAATACGAGCACGACGTACTTGACCTCTTTTCGTTACTTTAATGCTGTCGATGAAAGGAGAAGCTAATGGGAAGATACGCTCAACACCAACGTTCCCTGACATTTTACGAATTGTAAACGTTTCTGTCAATCCAGTTCCTTTGCGTTGCAATACAACTCCTTGGAATTGCTGAATACGTTCTTTCGTTCCCTCCTTAATTTTGTAGGAAACAATTACTGTATCTCCACTTTTGAAATCTGGCAGGTTGTTTGCCTCAATGATCTCTTTCTCAAGTTCTTTAATAAAATCCATGTCGCTCTATTTCTTGTTCATCCGTCCAAAACGGGGTGCAATGTTAAGAATAAAATCCGATAGTACGCACCAAACACTACGAATATTTGATAAAAATACGTATTTTTTTTGATCGCCCAAGCTCTGTAGGCATCAATCCGCTTTCAATTGGAACTTTTGTTCTCATTTTGCGTAGATTTGAAAAAAGATTGAAGGCTTATGTCAGTACATAACAATGTGAAAAGAGTGACGACGAAAACGCTCCAAGTGATGAAAAACGAGGGCGAGAAAATTTCCATGCTCACAGGGTACGATTATTCCATGGCGCGAATTATCGACACAGCTGGAATTGATGTGATCCTTGTTGGTGACTCGGCATCCAATGTGATGGCAGGACATGAAACGACGCTTCCTATCACCCTCGACCAAATGATTTATCATGCTTCTGCTGTCGTTCGAGCAGCAGAAAGAGCCCTAATTGTTGTCGATATGCCGTTTGGAACGTACCAAGGGAATTCAAGAGAGGCACTCTCAAGTGCAATTCGTATTATGAAGGAATCTGGCGGACACGCGGTAAAATTGGAAGGTGGACGCGAGGTGATTGAATCTGTTACGCGTATTCTTTCAGCAGGAATTCCAGTGATGGGTCACCTCGGATTGACGCCACAGTCGATCTACAAATTTGGGACCTACATCGTTCGCGCAAAAGAGGACGAGGAAGCGCAACAGCTAATCGAAGACGCCAAACTCCTAGAAGCAGCGGGTTGTTTTGCCATAGTTCTCGAAAAGATTCCCGCTGAACTCGCAGCAGAAGTCGCAAAAGCGGTTCAAATTCCAATCATCGGAATCGGTGCTGGAAATGGAGTAGATGGTCAAGTACTCGTAGTACATGATATGTTAGGAATTAACAATGAGTTCAATCCACGTTTCCTCCGGAAATACCACAATCTGTATCAAGAAATGTTGGGCTCTTTCCACCGTTATATTGAAGATGTGAAAAGTGGTAATTTCCCGAACGAGGACGAGCAGTATTAGTCATGGATTTCTGGATGAATTGGATTTTCAGATCATTGGATTATAATTAATTCCTAAAAACACAATCTCTCTCCTAAAATTATTCCTTATCTTAACTATGACTTAATCAATCAACAATTAGTATGCACAGATATCGAGATTTGAAATTTTGGACGGAGAGTAAGAACTTCAGTGTGGATATTTATCGTATAACAATATTATTTCCGAGCGAAGAAAAATTTGGGATAGTTGATCAAATGAGAAGAGCAGCAGTTTCCGTAGCTTCTAACATCGCAGAAGGAAGCTCAAGAAATTCAAACAATGAGTTCAAACGTTTCTTGTCATTCTCGATGGGATCAGCTTACGAACTTGAAACGCAACTTGAGATTTCGAGAGACCTCGAATTCATTTCGAATGAAGAGTATGAAAGATTAACGTCCCAACTCACCTCAATCATTAAACAAATGGCAAAATTCAGATCAAATTGTCTCCAATAATCATCCTCCAATCCAATAATTCAACAAATCTAGCAATCCCATGATTCAACCTCTTCATCTTGATAATCATACAATCGTGATTAACAAACGCTCAGGGGATATCGTGCAAGGCGATAAAACGGGTGATACTCCAATGTCTGAAGAGATTAAAGAATTCTTGAAGGAGAAGTTCAGTAAACCAGGAAATGTTTTCTGTGGCGTTGTACATCGCTTGGATAGACCGACGACTGGCGCAATTGTTTTCGCAAGAACCACGAAGGGACTTTCTCGATTGAACGAACAGTTCAGAGATGGAACACCGAAGAAAGTGTATTGGGCAATTGTGGAGCAGATGCCGAAGGAAGAATCGGGGCGATTGGAGCATTTTTTGAAGAAAAACGAGAAGCAGAATAAATCGTATGCCTACGATAAGGAGGTGAACGAATCGAAACGTGCGGTGCT
>CALFOS010000199.1 GCA_937919725.1 uncultured Fluviicola sp.
CTTCTTGTTTCTTTTTGCAGAATTTCAATCCGAGGGTGATTTCGTGAGATCCTGCTCCGTAGGAAGCAAGATTAAGCATTGGCGTTTCGTAGGCGTAGCCCATGAAAAACAGTTTGCGGATGTTGATTCCTACGCGTGCCACCAGTCCAACTTGCGTTCTCCAACCAATTCCGCCATAAATAAGGTCGTTGTAATTGATGTCTGCGTTGAAATCGAATTGCTGCACGTTTCCAACTCCTCGGTACAACACATTTGGCTTCAGCGACAAGGATTTGTTGAGCACAATGTCATACGATCCATATCCTACAAAATGTCGCCGAAGTCCGTAGCCTTCGAGCCCTGTGAGGTTGAAATTGGACCGCGATTCGATCAATTGCTTCGAGCCGAAGGAAAGTTCCAATCCTTTGAATTGGTACAAAATCCCTGCTGAGCTGTTCAACGATCCTGCCGATTGCGTGCCTCCGTCAACAATTTGATCGCCTGCGTCGAAAGCAATCGCCGTAGTTGGGTCGATCCGCATTTGGAAATATCCAGCACTTATCCCCAAGCGAACGTGATGGTCGCGTGCGATTGTGAGTCCGTATGAAACCGCGCCTGTTGCAGAAACTTGCTGAAACATTCCGAGTTTGTCGAGGAGTACATCAGCACCAATGCCCCAATTTTTCCCTAAGCGTGTATTGGCGTTGAAGAAGCTGGTTGTTGGTGCTCCGTCCACTTTTACCCATTGATTGACGTGCGTAAAATTGAGTTCAGTGCAACCGCTTGCCCCTGCATAAGCCGGATTGAGAGAGAATTTGTTGTAATTGTACAAATTCATTTGTCGTGTTTGTTGCGCAAAAGCACCTGAGGCGATCAAGCAAACAACAACTACTGCGATAGATTGAATGATTCTTTTCATAGTTCCTATTTTTTGAATCGCATTAAGTTAATAGCTCCTTGGTACTCTCGGTTATCTTCGCATCCAATTGCGTAGTAGTATACTCCGTCAGGTAAAATCTCACCGTCTTTCGTACCTGACCAATCGTTTTGATAACTGTTGGTTTCGTACATGAGTTCACCCCATCTGTTAAAGATCCTGACGGTGCAGCCTACAATTTGATTGAGGTCACTTACTCTCCATGTATCATTACTTCCATCATTATTTGGAGTACAGATGTTACTTATTTGAAGCAATGCCTCACAATCGAGTACTTCTAACTCCAATGTCACTAATGAATCACATCCTTGTGCGTTCGGGAAGTTTTCCGTGTACACACCAGAAGTTGTGAGCGTTTGTGTTCCAAACGTATAGGATTCACCTTCACAGATCGAATCTCCATACGTTGATTCAAGGGAGTTGGAAATCGTCAAGAACAATTGTACCAACGAATCACAACCAGTTGCTGTCGTAAACATCTCAGAATACGTTCCTGTTGTCGACAAAGTTTGCGCACCCAGTGTATACGATTGTCCTTCGCAGATCACTGCAGAAATTGAATTCTGAATCGTTGGGCTGACGAATAGATACATCGTTACAAGCGAATCACATCCAGCTCCAGTCGTGAACATCTCTGTGTACGTTCCTGAAGCAGAAAGCGTTTGTGTACCAAAGGTTACTGACGTTCCTTCACAAATCGTTGATGTAATTGAATTCGTGATCAACGGAACAACAGTTAAGTAAAGCGTGACAATCGAATCGCAACCTGCTCCAGCAACCAAGGTATCCACATAAACTCCAGAAACATTCAGATTGTTTCCTGCAAATGGGTACGTCGTACCTGTACAAATCGTTTGTGTAAGGTTAGTCGATATTTGAGATTCCACGAACAAGTTTGTCGTTACGATACTATCACAACCATTTGCTGCGGTGAAGATATCAACGTACTGTCCAGCTGTCGAATATGTATTCCCTCCTACTGTGTAAGATGAACCAGTACAGATCGTAACTGCGTTAGAAACATTCACAGGTTCTAAGATTGATACCGTAGTGTAAATTGTACTATCACAACCATTGGCAGCAGTGAACACATCCGTGTAAACACCTGCAGTCGTTTGGTTGGCACCTTCTAAGAAGATTGATTGACCGTTACACAAGTTCGCCGCAACATAATTAATGTTAGGATTCAGGATACACGGATTTCCACAAGCCGATGCATCCACTTGGAATGAATAAGGACAACTTCCGTCATCGACTGTGATTGTATAAATAGCTGCTGAAGGAACGGCATACGTGATATTCACTCCTGCTGCGAACGTTCCGGATTGAACTACCGTTAATGTTGGATCTTGAATCGTGTATGAGAACGTAGAACCATTAAAAGCACTCATTCCTCCCGTAGCCGTGAATGTGAATTCGCACAACATGTTGTCGTAGTTTGAAACAGGAACAACGGGCTGAAGGTAAACGACTTGAACAGTGTTGTCCACCGTAGAACTTGAACACAAGAAATCTCCCCATGCAGCAGGATCATCTGCCATCGAAGAAACGTAGTATACGGTGTTGAACAATGGATTTCCAAAAGCTCCAGATCCGTTTGTATTGTTGGTGAACACACCATTTAATCCTTGCAAGGTATCAATGTATGTGAAGCCAGAGCCCATAACAGGAACGGGAACCGGGATTGTGCTATGCATCACAAATCCTGGCGTGAGGCACGATGGAATATCCAAGGTTGGATCTCCATTTCCGTCGAGTAAATTTCCAGGTGTAAGATCGTCGCCGAAACAAACAAAAGCGGTATCTGTTGAGTTCAAAGTAACTTGAGTCGTATTTGCGAGTTCCACATACGTATCGCCGGAGTAGCTTTCTACTTCGCGGATGTACTCTATAATGTATTGACCTTCGTCGCCAGGCGAACCGCCGTCTAATTGAATGGCGATAATTGATCCTGGCGTCATACAACAAACCGATTCTTGATTTCCAGTGAAACCAGCCGATCCTTCCAAAATTGGTGTAACGATTGGTGTAATTTGCGTACCATCTAATGTAAATGTTGCAGGATTGAGCCCGCCGTAGCAGTCTGTTCCGTTGAGCAAATTGTACATCGCATAGCGCAACGTATCCATTCCAATGTATGCACGGATATTCATTTCTATTGCTCCAGAAGGAGGAACAACGAAGTAATGCCATACTGTTTGGTCAGCTCGGTTCGCTTGCAATACCTGAATTGCTGGCTCACCCGCTAAGTATTCACGACATCCGCGGACGTTTGATCCAGCCACCGCATTGAAAGGAGGAGTTGTTCCAGCAGGAGTTACAGGTACTTCATATAATGTATTCGCCATCGTGAGACACAAGATATCATTTCCAGGAGGATTGTTGATCGGGTCGATTACGCTAGGATCGTACAACCATGTTTTGATATTTTGCGCGTTGAATACCGTTAAGTTATTCGCAGGATCGACCATTCCATAATACGTATAGCCTGGCTCCAAACATTGTTGGTTGATCAATGCACTTTCACTTCCCCCGCCAAACAAGCCATTAATTCCACCTTCTTGTGCGGCAATGTTTTCTAGATCGATGCAGCTATAATCGGCAGGAACACCTGGAGAAAAACGTTTGTCGTAGCCAAATAATGCACCATCTTCCGAATAAACGGCACTTTGATAATCTGTTTCGAAGATCATTCGGCCGCTGTTTGGCGCTACAAAGTTCAACCAAACCGATTCGTTCATAGTTCCATTTCCAGCTGCTACGTGGTTGTAGTCGTAGGCGTGGTATTGATTCGGATTGGGAGATGAATGCGGTGCACCAGTTTCTCCAAAGTTATTTCCCCCATCGTACGCACATCCAAAATTCAATGTCATGGATGCACCAGAACCAGCACCAGAAGAAATAGCTGCTGTTCCATAAGGCGTGAAGGGAGAATCACACGGAATATCCTCAGAATTTGGCGGAGAACCACCACCAAGGTTATTCACTCGGAATTCGAAATAACCGCGCGTTGAGCCAGCATCCGCAGTAATTTGAACGTAATACGTTTCGCCAGCGTGAATTTTTTGATACGAAAATGGGGCAACTGGATCGCAGGCATCCAAAATAATTTCAGCTTCGGGATCGATTCCTAAGAAATCTATTCCGTCGGAGAATTCATGATTGGAAAGGTAATCGAATTTATCTTTGATCGGAACGCCCGTGATGGGTTGAAGTCCTGCTGCACATGTTAAACCATCTACAGCGTGATAAATTTGGAAATACGTTCCGAAACCTGTTCCGCTCAAATCCGTTGTTACTTCTACATTACCACTAGCTGGGGCTACAAATTTCACCCAAACAGAACCGTTCGCGGTAACGTCGTCTGTGTGCGGCTCGTTCGTCTCTAGTGTTGCACTTGGACACCATCCTAGCGTGTAGGTTGTGTTGAGATTGACTTGCCACGCGTCACAAATATTATCTTCAAAATAGTTGACTACGATCGGAATCCGTTCTACGCGGAATGTGATGACATACGTTTGGTTACAGCCAGCGTCGGTACTCGTTGCTTGGAACGTTTGTGTGTTATTTCCAGCTGCGATTGGCACGGCCATGTTTACCGTTTGATTCGCCGTTTCGCCATCCGATCCACCCAAGACGAGTGCGAAATTGGCAAAGATGTCATCATTTTCATATCCACGCCAGTTGATCACAATATTGGTAGGAACATCTGTTGGACAAACATAATCGTGTGTAAAAAACAATCCACTGTTTGGTGAAAAACCAGTTCCAGGAGCAGTCATTGTGTACGGACCATTGTTTCCATTTCGAAAGGCGTAATTGAAGTCTCCTAGAATTCCAAAAAAAACTGGATTATTGTTGGAGTTGCCCAATGTGTTATCCGTAGCCAGAAATTCCCAAGCGAAATCGCTATCTCCAGAAAGGATTCCATCGCAATCAACATTGTTGAGTACTTGGACCGAAATAACACGAACGTTGATCGTTGCCTGGGAAAAAGTCTGTCCAGACATTAGCAGAGTTAGCATGGTCAACGCCCAAACGTTTAACGTTTGAAACATTCTCATATGTGTAGTTAATTAGTTACTAAAGTAGCCGTGTAGCTCGGTTTTCCGTTTAAGTTTAGCATCATTCGGCAAAGCCGTACCAGCAGCTTTGCCCTCAAAGGCGATCACAATATAGGTAATATAACGATACTGTGATACCGATGATAGATTCACGAAATGCACTTTACAAATTTCGCAGCGCTAATATACACTTTTCTTCAATAATTCAATTGCTAAAGTCGATTGATATCCACTTATTTGTTCACGAATCACACTGCATATTTATAGGACGCTTGCTGTGTTTATTTAAAATTCTGCAAGAGCAATTCTGCCGTCGCTGGATTGGTTGCGAGAGGAACATTGTGCACATCACACAAACGCATGAGCATAAAAATATCTGGTTCGTGCGGGTGCTTCTCAAGTGGATCTCTGAAAAAGATCACCATGTTGCATTTACCCTCTGCTACGCGCGCTGCAATTTGAGCATCACCACCTAGTGGACCGGAGAGGAATTTTGTGACTATAAATCCTGCTTTTTCCACTTTCGCTCCCGTGGTTCCGGTAGAAACTAATTCTATCTCATTTTTATGCAAGATGTCTTTTTGTTCGTTTAGAAACTGAACCATCTCGGCCTTTTTACCATCGTGCGCTATTATCGCGATTTCCATACTATTCGTTTTATTTTGCCAATTCGGCTTTCAAATGATCGATTACTTTCACTTCTACAACGTCGATTCCTTTTTGTTCTGCTTTCAAATAAGATAACCAGTCGAAGAGGTGAATCAAATAAAGCGATTGCTCGATTAAATTTACTCCCTTGGATTGCACACTGATCGTTGCTGATTTTTCAGATACAATTTCCGAGGTAATATCCAATCTACGCGCATTTCGTTCATTCTCCAAATCACTCCGCACAAAAATTACGAGAAAATCAATTGGATCCTTTGCCCAACCGACAATTTCGTTGTGGTTCATTTCGGGTATGACGTTGAAGAATGCCAATTCTTTGCTGTTTTCGTTAATTTGTTGACACGTTCGAAGCAAAACTGGGCGGAATTTATCTTCGGAATACAAGAGGATTTTTTTATCCTCCGAGCGCGCGAGTAATTTTTCTGCTAGGGCGATTATTTCCTGCTGATGACTTTTCAACTGTGCGATGCTCGCTCCTACTTGCTCCATCACTGCCGTTTTCAAAAATCCTCCTTGCTCCAAGAGCTCGATGAGTTGAATTAATGGATAAGCTAAGGCCGATCGCGGTGGCAATCCACCAGGCACTTTGATTAACATGCATTTCTTGGACGTAAGTATTTCCGTTAATTTTCCTCCACTTGAGATTCCAACCACAAGGGCTTGCTTTACGAAGGCTTCCGCTAAGGCCGACAAGGTTTCTTCAGTATTTCCGGAATAAGAACATGTAATAACCAAGGTTGTTCTTCCAACATACGCTGGCAGTTCGTAGCTGTGACAAACTTCGATCGGAATTCGCGCGGAAGATCGTGCCCATTCTTTGACAATTTCAGCTCCAATGCCAGATCCACCAAGTCCACACATCACAATGTTCGTGATTGTTCGTTCTGGCGTCCATTGATACGTTTTCGAAATATTGATGGATTCTTGTAATTGCTCGGGGAAATTTTTAATGAGTTCTTTCATGTGGTGAATTGTTTATTAACTGCTTCGTTTCAAGTTAAGGACGCAAAGTAATCAAATTTACTTATAGTACAAAATACCATAAGATAAATTAGTTACATTTATCTGATTTGGGTATCCTTGACAACTCACGCGAACAATTCTAGCTTACGGAAACTCGGGACAAAAGAAAGCTCAGACAATTTCGATATTAATCGAGCGTCTGAGCCAGTATTATATAATGAACGGGATTGGCGCTCAATAAATTTTTCTCTCGGTTAGAGCAAAAGCGTAACCGGATTTTCCATGTATGTTTTGAATGTATTCAAGAATGCCGCGCCAGAAGCACCATCTACTACACGGTGATCGCACGACAAGGTAACTTTCATCATGTTTCCTGGAACCACGTGTCCGTTTTTCACAACAGGCACTTCGCTGATTCCGCCCACAGCCATGATGCAGCTATCTGGAGGATTTACAATCGCGGTAAACTCATCGATTCCGAACATTCCGAGGTTTGAGATGGTAAACGTATTCCCTTCCCACTCGGACGGTTGTAATTTTTTATTTTTCGCTTTTGCAGCAAGATCGCGCACTTCGGCACCAATTTCGGGCATGCTTTTTCCATCCGCGAAGCGAACAACAGGAACGAGCAAACCTTCGTCCACAGCAACCGCCACACCAATGTTTACGTGTTGATTTCTTCGGATCACATCACCCAACCACGAACTATTTACCGCTGGATGTTCACGCAATGCCAAGGCACATGCTTTAACAACCATGTCGTTGTAAGAAATTTTCACTCCACCGTGTTCGTTGATGGACGTGCGAATATCAATCGCCTTGTCCATGTCAATCGCCATAGTCAAATAGAAATGAGGAGCTGTAAATTTACTTTCTGCCAAACGTTTTGCGATCACTTTTCTCATTTGAGAGATCGGCTCATCGGTAAATGTTTCCACACCAACAAACGATTTTCTGCCACCACCCATTGCAGGGACATACGGTACATAATGCTCGATGTCGCGTTTCACAATTCGACCGTTATCGCCTGTACCGTTGACATTTCCGAGATCAATTCCTTTTTCAGATGCCATTTTTCGGGCAAGCGGAGATGCGAAAACACGTCCATTCGAATCGACAATAGCTGCTATTGAAGTTGGAGCAGAAGAGGGAGTTGCCACAGCACGCTCAACTGGAGCAGGTATAGGAGTCGCCGCTACCTCAACTTTCATTGGAGCCGCTTCTATTACTTCAACATTTACCTCACTTTTCGCCTCAGCAATAAGTTTTGAAACGTCCTCGCCTTTCTCACCAATGATGGCCAACAAAGTGTTCACAGGAACGGCTTCTCCTTTTTGTACACCGATGTGCAATAGCACACCATCGTAGAAAGATTCGAATTCCATCGTTGCCTTATCCGTTTCAATTTCGGCGAGCAACTCACCATTTGCAACGGTATCACCCACTTTTTTGTTCCACTCAGCAACAACACCTTCTGTCATGGTGTCACTCAACTTCGGCATAAAAATCACTTCCGCCATAATCTCCTCTATCTTATACTATTCTAATATTCAACAATAAATGGGTAATTTTCTTCTTTGTAGACGTCTTCGTACAACTCATTTGCTTCAGGGAATGGCGAATTTTCGGCAAACTCAACCGATTCTTTCACTTCGTTTTTTACCCACGCCTCAATTTCTTCAATTCCTTTGTCATCGAGCCATTTGTTTTCCAAAATAACTGCTTTACAGTGCTCGATCGGATCTTGCTCCATCCATTCGGCCACCTCCTCTTTGGTTCTGTATTTTTGTGGATCGGACATCGAGTGACCTTTATATCGGTATGTTCGGATATCCAACAACGTTGGTCCATCTCCTCTACGTCCACGAGCTGCTGCTTCTTGAATTGCTTCGTGCACCGCCTCAGGCGACATTCCATTTACTGCTTTTGAGGGCATGTCGTAGGAAAGTCCAATTTTCGATAAATCCTGTACGTTCGTAGTTCGCTCAACTGAAGTCCCCATGGCGTAACCGTTATTCTCAATAATGAAAACAACTGGTAATTTCCATACCATAGCCATATTGAACGTTTCGTGCAAAGCACCTTGACGCACAGCACCATCTCCCATAGAAACAAATGCAACATTATCCGTTCCATTATATTTTTCGGCGAATGCCAGACCAGCACCCATGGCAATTTGTGCTCCAACAATACCGTGACCTCCAACGAAGTTTACTTCCTTATCAAAAAAGTGCATTGAACCGCCTTTTCCTTTGGAGCAACCCGTAGAACGACCGTATAATTCGGCCATTAAAACGCGAGGATCTGTTCCAAGTGCAATTGGGTGACCATGATCGCGGTATGCCGTCATGTGTTTATCGCCTTTTTGGCAACCACTCGCTGTACCCGCAACAATTGCTTCTTGACCGATATACAAATGACAAAATCCTCCAAACTTTTGTTGAATGTACAATTGTCCTGCTTTTTCCTCAAACTTGCGAATGAGTAACATGTCCTTGTACCATTTAATGTATGTTTCCTTCGGGAATTTTGCCTTTCCAGCAACTTTTGATTTCCGAGTTGATTTCGTTGGTTCTTTCTTATCCTTCACCGCCATGTTCTTCATTTAAAATAACGAGGAACAAATATATAAAATTCTGCATGGAACTCCCCTCGAATTCTGCGAAAAGAAATATCCTCGGAGGAGTCCTACTGGATTTACTTAAACGTGAAAAGTACAATAAGTAAATAGTTCAATATTAATCAGACACTTAGCTAACTTACAGGTTTTCAGATGCGTGGTTTCCGATGGATGAAATCAACGGACCAATCCATTCAAGCACGGGAGCAATTTCGACAGAATTAATCGATTTTTCGTTTGAGTAGGTGCTTCACTTTGGTAAGCGGAATACTCAACTCGATAATTCCCGCCGCATAGGGCGCAATTTCGTATTGATTGTAGAGGAATTCGATGGTTTCGTTTCCGAACATAAAATTTTCATTGAGACGAAATTCTCCATCTTCGAACCAAAATCCTGCATCGCCCAAATCGTCATCGGCTCCAAGTTCTTGATCGGCGCGAAAAATCACCCCTGCAATGGCAATGAGTGCACTCACATCTGTGAAAAAATCTTCTAAATAAAGTGTATTTCCAGTTTTGAGGTCAACCAAAATGTCTTGCGACCATGCGTTGCCGTGCGCCCCGCCGGAGTATTCCCAGCCACTCAACGACAATTGCGCATACTCAAATCGTGCGTCGGAGATAGAGACGGACTTTTCCATGGACCAAATAGCGCCGAAATATTCTTCATCTTCTTCGTACATCTCTATTTCTGAGTTATACAGTTCCGAAAAATAGTTGAGTGCGTCCTTCATTGTTTGTTGCGAAACGCTAGAAGTTGGAATGATCGGTTCTCCTTCTGCATCCGTATTTCCACGAAGGTAAATGTTGATCATCACATTGATGGAATCTTGGTAAGCTTTGCTTGGATGTGTGTAGAATTGGTAACTAATAGAACTCGTCACCGTATCCATTTTATCGCGTGAATACAATGGAATGGACTCTACCCCACTTGTGAAAACGGCATTTTCTATTTCGTCGTTGGCATCATCCTCCACATCAATTAGTGGCTTCGTATTTCCGCAAGAAAAGAGGATGAAAATGACAAAAACGGGGAGTAGAAATTTCATAGCCCAGAATTTAAATGAAATTTTAATCATTAATCCGTTATTCCAAATGCGAGCGGTAATAAATCTACGGCAGAATCGAATACGATGGTCACGCCGTTTTGACTCACCAAAATAATTCGATACGATTTCTTTTGGCGCACTTCCGTTTCAAGCATCACTTGTCGACATGCGCCACATGGCGATAAAATTTTGTCGATGGGCAACAAATCTCCTTCGGCAACAACGCAGAGGGTTTCAATTTGCTCCAATGGATGAATTGCTCCGGTGTAGAAAAGTGCCACTCGTTCAGCGCACAATCCAGATGGATAGGCGATGTTTTCTTGGTTGCTTCCTGTGATAATTTCTTTATTCGAAAGTCGCAATGAAGCTCCAACGTGAAATTTACTGTACGGAGCGTAGGCCGTTTTGCTGACTTCGTAAGCGCGTTTCACCAATTCTTGGTCGCTGCTCGGTAGTTCGTTCCAATGTTCAAATCGATTAAATGATATAATTACTTCTTGCTTCATAGTATAAATTCCTACCCTTATCGATAGTTGTTTCGTAAATTCTAAATCGAACCCAATAGCTATATGTTGCGACTTTTATTTCTTGATCCGCCCATCAGATGACGGGCGGATCGGCTTATGTTTATTTATTTACCCCAATCACAAAAGCAAGGCCTTTGTCTTTTTGCGTAGTTGTTTCAAAATTAATGATTCCGTTGCCCGAGAATCGAACATTCGTTTCATATTGTCCAGCGAGTGCATTCGCCACTTTCTCTTCAAAATTCGCTCCTCGCGCGTTCTTAATTTTTGTGTTGATCGCGTTGTAATCGATCGGTTTTTTGGTGATGAGCACGGCAATTTTATCTTTCTTTCCTTTGGCATCGGGTTGCATGGAATAATCTCTAGGAAACAAGCGCGTTCCAGTGATCCCGCAATAGGGCGAGTGTTTTGCCGTGTAGGGGAAAAGAACATAACTCGTTCCGTCCGTTTCCTCACCAAATATATAAGTATAGCATTCGATATTGTTGGTGAATTCGACTTTGAATTTATCCTTACTCGTTAGCTCGGAAACGGTTTCGAAGTAGAATCCGTCGACGTATTTCAGCGGAATGTTTTTCTTTCCTGAATTAAGTTCGAGTCCAAAACTTCCTTTGAAACGGGTTTCCACTTTCGCATTGGCATCGCCCATTGGGTGTAATCCGTAGGATTCCACATTAAAATATTTGAAATCGGTGTAGCGAATCCAGAAAATTCCTTTATTTCCCCAATCTTGTCCCCAACTGTTCATGATTTGAAACGCGCCACCTTCTTTGAAATTGTCGTAGCCGATAACGCACATCGCGTGACCGCCAAATCCACTTTTGTTGTAATCCGCGTCGGTCGGAATCCACACATCCTTGCCCATCATGTTTTGCATGAACGATCCGCCCACCATCATTCCGATTACAACTGGAGAACCTTTCGACAGATTTTGTTGAATAGACAGCATTTCAGCCGTATTTCCTTGATTCGCTTCTGTTAATCGTTGAAATCCTTTGATCTTATAGCTATTCGCCTTGCTTTCCACCGCTTGGCTCGGCTTTCGACTGCATTCGTTGTCGGTGTACTTGAAATCATTAAACGGAACCGCACCACGATCCATCATATCATCCATCGCCAATTTGATATACGAACCTTGACAGGTGTTGTGATCGAGGCTAATTTGGTTATACATAAACGACGGACTAAACGCCACTTGATCAGGATTTCTGCCCGTTCGTCGTGCTTCCAAAATCGTTCGTGCGCTGTATGCACTCGCCCACGCCACGCATGAACCTTGTTTTCCTTGATTTTTTCGAGTTGGAGCATATTGCAGCAAGGAAACTCGATCAGGAAGTGGATTTTTCACATTATCGGCCAACGGTTCGTAGATTTCCGTTCGTTCGTATACTTCCTTGTTGAGTTCACCTCCACGGAAAAAATTCGTAATTCCTCCCGCTTTATCGGAAATCGCCGAAGTATCACAGCCCTTTCCGAAGACAAAATACACGACAATTCCAACGACTACCAAAATGATGAGCAGCTTCGGACGTTTGAACAACATCGGTAACACAGCACCTGCAATCTTTCCTACAACACCTCCGAGTCCACCACCAGCACTGGGATTTCCGCTCGCAGCCGGTCTTCTTGCTTTTCGCCTATTCCCTCCTTCTTGAGGATCATCCTCGACCATTCTAATTGGCATACGCCTACTCTATTAATTATTGCTTGACTTAAAAAAGTTCCTCAAAGAAATGAATTTTATAGGTGAATGTCAACATGCTTGGATGAAAGCACGAATCTCAGTACTTTTGCACTGCGAATGAATCAATATAAAAAAGTAGCGCTGTACACACTTGGATGCAAGCTGAATTTCTCAGAAACATCGACTATTGCCCGATCTTTGGAAGATGCAGGCTATGCTCGTGTGGACTTCGACGACACCCCCGACGTGTTTGTGATCAATACCTGTTCGGTGACAGAAAACGCCGATAAGAAATGCAAACAGTTAGTGAAAAAGGCTAAAAAGGTGAATCCAGCGGCCTATGTTGCCGTGATTGGCTGCTACGCCCAGTTGAAACCAGACGAAATCGCCGCAATCGATGGTGTTAATATCGTGCTTGGAGCCAACGAGAAATTTAACCTCGCGCAGCACATTGAAGCAAACGAACTCTCGGAAGAAACGATTGTCTTCAATGAAAGCATCAAAGAAACGAAGGAATTTGTCTCCGGATTTTCAATTGGAGACAGAACGCGTTCATTTTTGAAAATTCAAGACGGCTGCGATTACTTTTGCACCTTCTGTACGATTCCACTCGCACGCGGAAAAAGTAGAAATGCAACGATTGCCGAAACATTACTCGAAGCGCAGAAAATTGCTGAAACGGATGTAAAAGAAGTAGTGTTAACGGGAGTTAATATTGGAGATTTTGGTCAAGGCGGAGATGAGAACTTTTTCGGATTGGTGAAAGCATTGGATAACTTGGAGGGAATTGACCGATTTCGGATCTCGTCGATCGAACCGAATTTATTGTCCGATGAAATCATCGATTTCACGCTCAACAACTCCAAACGTTTTGTTCCGCATTTTCACATCCCATTGCAATCAGGCAGCGATAGATTATTGAAAGTCATGCGTCGAAAATACGAGCGATCTTTGTTTGCAGATCGTATTCATTCAATCAAGAAAGCGAATCCAACAACGTGCATCGGCGTTGATGTAATCGTTGGATTTCCAGGCGAAACGGACGAAGAATTCATGGAAACAATCAACTTTTTGAAAGATTTGGACGTTTCTTATTTGCACGTATTCACCTACTCCGAGCGCCCAAATACGACCGCTATCAAACTCGGTGATCCCGTTCCGATGCGCATCCGAAAAGAACGGAGCAAGCAATTGCATATCCTGTCTGACAAGAAAAAACGCGCGTTTTACGATGCAAATGTTGGAAAAACGGGCACTGTTTTATTCGAAACCGACAACAATGACGGCTGGATCAACGGCTTTACCGAGAATTACGTGAAAGTTCGTGTTCCGTACAACGAAAAATTGGCGAATACCTTCCAATACGTTCACTTGAATTCAATCGCAGGCGATGGCATGATGTTGTGTGATATTATTGTTGCGGCAGAAGTCTAAGCACTAAATTTTCCAAGCTCGTGTCATTTCTCTTTTACCTGGAGGGCCAGGAAGAGATTCAACCTCAAAACCCAAGGATTTCAAATCTCGCTTGAACTGACCTCGCGCGCAATATGTCACGAGTGCACCACCTTTTTTCAAGCCATCGTACATTTTTTGAAGGATGTCAATTTCCCACATATCTCCTTGCGCACGCGGACCGAACGCATCGAAATAAATTATGTCGAAGAAATTTGCGTCTAGTTCGTAGCTTTCGATTTTCTGATGCACTTTTTTTAAGCTGAATTGAGAATCAATCTCCACAAATTCGCTCCATTTCGAGGCATGAATCGCTGAAAAATCGGATCGATGTTTTCCTCCAATGCGCTCTGCGTAGTTCAAGGAATTCACTTCACCTTCCGAAACAGGAAAGGCTTCAATTCCGACATAGAGAATAGGTGTCGATGCACGAATTTTCGTCAGAAATGCGTTTAATCCAGTTCCAAAACCCATTTCGAAGATGGAAATCGAACTCAACCCCTTCTCCTCCATTTTTTTTAACCCATGCTGAATAAACACGTGCTCTGCTTCTTGGATTGCGCCGTGCGAGGAATGGTAATTTTCATCAAGTTCAGGAATGTAGATAGTTGAAGAACCATCGTCGGTTTGAATGATTTCGCGCTTCATTGCAACTAGTTCTCCGGAAAGCCATTGTTCACCCAACATTGCAATTTGTTGAGCGTAGTCGCATCGAGGGTTCCGTTCTCAGGCATTTGTTGCTTCGTGAGAACTTGTTTTTCGAATTCCCCATTGCTCAAATAGTTCGAAAGTCCACTGTAAGTAGACATATCTGAGTGACAACCAACACAGCTCGACGTCATGATATTTTTTACAAAACTGTTGTACGTCGGAGTTGAACCGTCGCAAATGGGAGTTACTTTATTGTTTTTGTTGCACGATGCGAGCACCACCACACCAAGAATTAAGAAGATTACACTTTTTTTCATCATTCTAGATTTCTATTTGAACGGAGATATTTAGCAATTATTGAAGTCGATGTTAAAATTTAAATGTAAAGATATAAAATACGAAACCAACAGATCTGAGCATGCTCCAAATTGAGTGAACAAACTTTTGTTCAGGATTGCCCCATCGTGCGAAGCAATCAGAATTGACTGACTTCACTTTTAACGAGATGAGCTTAGTTCGACTCAAAGTAATAATCTGAAATTCACTTGAATTACTTCATCTCTAAAATTCGCTTAAATAGTTCTTTACCAATGAGTTCACTGGTCTCCTTATTTGGGTGTCCATCTCCAACTAATGTGTGTTCTGGA
>CALFOS010000200.1 GCA_937919725.1 uncultured Fluviicola sp.
CCTATATGTATGAAATTGCGATTCGAAATAATCGTTCTACGCCGATCAATATTGAGGTATACGATCAAATTCCTATTTCAAAAAGCAGTCAAATTACCGTTTCTACTGACGAAATTTCTGGAGGAACGAAAAGTGACGAAACAGGCGAAGTGAAATGGCGATTGAACGTTGCATCAGCCGCGGTGGTGAACAAAGAAATTGGTTACACCGTCAAGTACCCGAAGAACATGACGATTAGTGTTCAGCGTTTTCGAACCGTTTCGGCGCCTTCGTTTTAGTGAGTGAACGAAAATAGGTTTCGCAGACCGCAATTTTCTTAATACATTTGCGTTCTTAGTGATATAGATGACTCGAAATACACTTATACTCTTACTCATTGGTTTCACACTTTCCTTTTCGGGGAGAAGTCAAAACTACTCGCGCTCGGAACTCGGAGTGATGGTTGGAACGTCCTATTACATTGGTGATTTGAACAATTTCCGTCATTTTCGTGATGCGAAATTGGCCGGAGGATTGTTTTATCGGTACAATGTGAATGCGCGTGTTGCCATTCGTGGAACCTTGAACTATTTGAGCGTAAGCGCCGACGATGCAGATGCGAAACTAGAAATTCTCCAAGAGCGAAATTTGAATTTCAAATCCACCATTTGGGAACTCGGAAGTGGGGTAGAGCTCAATTATTTCCCTTTTCAAATCGGTCACGATCGGTTTAAAGGCTCAGGATATTTGTTTATGGGCTTGGCAGCTTTTCGGATGAATCCTAAAACTATGTACAACGGCGACGAAATTGCGCTGCAAGAATTAGGAACGGAGGGACAAGGAAGTTCACTTACCCAAAAAAGCAAATACAGCTTGATTCAAATGGCAATTCCGTTTGGATTCGGAGGACGCGTTTCGCTCGGTAATGTTGGTTCGCTTGGCGTTGAGTTTGGCGTCCGAAAAACATACACCGATTACCTCGACGATGTTGGCGAAGGCTTGTACGTTGATCACGATGCTCTCGCAGCAGAAAACGGACCACTCGCAGCAGAACTTTCCAACCGCTCTGGAAACCGATTTGGCAAACGCGGAAATGAATCCAACAAAGATTGGTACTTCTTCACAGGCGCAACGCTCACCTTCAAATTGGGTAGAGCGCCATCGTGCCCGGGTAATCCGAGGTAAAAGAAACGTTGTTTCGATTATCTGAATGCCGATCATCCAACTCTACCGAATATATCATCGGAAAATCAGATAATCGAAAAATCGAAAAGTCGGCAGATCTGCGCTCGGCGCATCATGCACACGCCCGAATTCGTTTCCCAAAAGCGCTATCATCGCCAGCTTTTTCAGCTCGTTTATACCATTCACACGCTTTGCTCATTTGAAGTAAATCCATGTAGCAGTCGCCCAAGCCCATCATCGCTTTTGTGTAGTTCGGCGAGTAGTAAAGGCTTGTTTCCAAGAGTTCAATCGCCTGCTCGTAGTTCTTCTGCTTCGCCAAAATTCCAGCCAAATTAAAATAACTCATCGCGTAACTGGGGTCTACCTCAATCGCTTTTTCGTACGCAATTTTTGCCTCGTTAATTTTATCCAAATAGCTATACGACACGCCCAAGGACACGATATATTCCACTTTATTTGCATCCAAGTTGATCGCTTTTAGGTAATCTTCGATCGCGCCAGCATGATTGTCGAGCCGGCGTTTTGCTTTTCCGCGGTTGTAATAAAAAACCGAAGAATCGGGTGCGATTTGTATGATATTCGTGTACGCGTCAATTGCTTCTTGGGTTCTCCCTTGGTTCTCGAGTGCGTATGCTGCGTCCAACATGTCTTCAATTTGTACCGTTTTCGCGTTCAATTTCGATTTGCAATGTACCCGCAAATACTGATGCGCCTGATTTAATCCCAATTTGTCGGCTGCGAGCATGTCATTGCACGCTGCTTCTGGGTTCCCAAGGGAATCTTGAATGAGCCCGCGCAAGTACACATATTTCGGGTCGGATGGGTGCTGCTCGATGAGTTGGTTGAAGTCCTTGAGCGCTATTTCGTATTGCTTCAAATCGGCGGCTATTTTTCCATGTTGTTCCACAATGTCTTTGTTCGAATTTCCGAGGTTCACGTAGTTTTCCAACGTAGACATGGCTTCTTTTTTCTTCCCGAGCGCATACTGCGAAATAGATAGTTGCTTGTAACCGTCGTATTCGTTCGGCTGAAGTGCGATTGCTTTCAAATAGAGTTTTTTTGCTTCGTCGTGTTCTTTGTACATGTCCAACACATTGGCTTTCATGATCATCGCTGGAGCATGTTTCGGATCGAGTTCGAGCGCCTTTTCGCAATTTTCAAGCACGGATCCGTAGTCAGCCAAATCGTACAATGGTCGACTTTTTTGGAAGTAATAGTTTCCATTCTTCGGATTTTTAGCTATCGCCAAATCGCAATCCTCTATCGCGCCCAGGTGGTCGTAAATCACATCGTCCTTAAATTTTGATCGTTCTATAATGTAGTCGGGATCGTCCCCTGAAATTTCGACGGCTTTGTCCAAATCTTCAAGTGCCTTTCGCATCATGCCAGCATCGCGGTACGCATCCGAGCGCGAGGTGTATGCTTTCGGGTCTGTCGATCGTGCGGCCACCATTTTGTCGAGCGTGGCAAATGCTTCGGGTTGATTTTTCTGCAGGAGGTACACGTCCGCCAAGTTCATGTATGGCTCTGGATACGTCGGGTCGATTTTGATGGCGGCATTGAAATCTTTGATCGCTTCGTCTAGTTTCAACCAATTTTGATACAAAAATCCGCGGTTGTTGTACGCAATCGAACTGGATTTGTCGAGTCGGATGGCTTCGTTAAAATCTTTTTCGGCGAGCTCGTAGTGCTTTTGTTTTTGATGGAGATTCCCCCGATTGATGTAAGCTAAGTCGAATTTACCGTTTTTCTGAATCGCCATCGAATAGTCCGAAAGCGCCGTTTCATTGTCGCCGAAATAAGCGTTCAAAATGCCGCGATTGTAGTAGTCCTCCGCATTCGCCTTTCCTGACTTCACGGTCAAATTGAGCGATTTTAACTTCAGTCGATTCCCCGTGGAGTCCGACGAGGCTACTTCCTTTTGAGCAAGCGAATGGGTCGTGCCGAATAGAAGAATAAGTGCGATTGTGAGCCAATTTTTCATAGCGAAAAGATACGGATTTGTTTGATGAAACGGAAACGCGATGAATTCAGTACCTTTGCAGCGAGAAATGACGATCAAAAAAAGAAATATCCGTACGCTTTCCTTGGAGGAAATGAAATCTGCCCTAACGGAAATGGGCGAGAAATCCTTCCGTGCAACGCAAATCCACGAATGGTTGTGGCAAAAAAATGCGGGGTCGTTTGAGGAAATGTCGAATTTAGGAAAATGCTTGCGCGAAGCACTCGAAGTGCATTTTTCCATCGACCGTATTGCGCTGCAAGACCAGCAAATTAGTTCGGATAAAACGATCAAGTGTGCCTTCACAACCTTCGATAACCGAGTAGTGGAGGGCGTTCTCATTCCAACCCGATCCAGAACTACGGCCTGTATTTCTTCGCAAGTAGGCTGCAGTTTGGCGTGTACGTTTTGCGCTACGGGCCGACTCAAACTTATGCGTAACCTCACCGCAGGTGAAATGGTGGATCAAGTGGCGTACCTCAAAAACGAAGCGGAATCGCGCTACAATGCTCCGCTCACCAATATCGTGTACATGGGTATGGGAGAGCCGCTGCTCAATTACAAAGAAATGCTGCGGTCTACTGAACTCATTTGTTCGCCCGAAGGATTAGGCATGTCCCCAAAACGCATCACCGTTTCCACAGCTGGAATTGCAAAAATGATCAAAAAACTGGGCGACGATGAAGTGAAATTCAACCTTGCGCTTTCCCTGCATGCCGCCAACGATAAAAAGCGGGATCAAATCATGGAAATCAATGAGTCCAACAACCTCGAAGCATTGCGCGAATCACTTGTGTACTTTCATGAAAAAACAGGTTCACGGGTCACCTTCGAGTATATTATTTTCAAAGATTTCAACGATGGAATAGAAGATGCTCAAGCACTCGCCGAATTCGCGAAATGTGTTCCCTGCAAAATCAATATCATCGAATACAACCCCATCGACGACGGTAAGTTCGAACAAGCCGACGAGAAAAAAGTGGACGATTTCGCGTATTACCTTGAAACGAAAAACCTCATTGTCAACGTGCGCCGCTCTCGTGGAAAAGACATCGATGCGGCATGTGGTCAACTCGCCAATAAAAACAATGCAATCAAAAAGGAAGAGCGGGACCTTAAGTGAATGCAGAATTCAGAATATTCGAATTCAGAATTTTGGATCTCGCTTCGTCTGAAATTAATTCGTTAGTACTCTTGATAGCTATCGGGAGTGGCCTTTACGGATCATTTAAATCAAGATACAACTCTCATTCCATGTTTTTTCTTTTGGACGCCTCCCAAAAAAAATGGTCTTCATTCCAGTTTCCAAAAAACATGGAAACCTTCGCTCTGATAAGTTTGGGGTCGGTCTTTGTGCTTTAGTTCGCTCCAGAAAATCCGATCTGCTAAGCTGCTGCAGTAATAAATTACACACATCAGCTAAGCAGCTCTGGCCTTTCTGTTCCCAAAGCTACCGCACTTCGTCCTGGCGCGTAATCTTTATTTCGAATAAAGTTAAGGCAAAAAAAATCCCCACCAGTCGACTAACTGATAGGGATTTTGAAGAATAATATTATTTCTTAATGATTGTGACCATCGCCATCGTGGTGCTCGTGCTGTTCCATAGGAGCTAATTGTACGTCCAAAATTTCCAAATCGAACACCAAATCGGAATAGGGTGGAATTGCTCCTCCACGTCCTTCTGCACCATAAGCAGCGTGATATGGAATAAAAATTTTCCCTTTTCCACCTTTCCCCATCAATCCCAATCCTTCTTCGAAGCCAAGAACCATGCGGTTCACTTGGTATTGAAAATTCATCGGTTGACCGCGATCATAAGATGCATCAAATTGCTTTCCAGATGTTCTAAACGTTCCGCGGTAATGAACCGACATTGCGCTTCCTTTGGCAGGTTTCAAGTTTTCACCTGGATTCTCGATGATGTAAACCAAACCACTCGGTGATTGTTTCGCGTTCGGGTAAGTTTTCAAAATTTCTTGGTACATGAATTCGTTGAATGCTGGTGGTTTCATTTTCGAAACTTTTTCCACGTAGGCAGCCAATTCGGCATTTTCCTTTTCAAGAAGCACTGTCAATTCAGTAACTTTAGTTGCCGCCTCTTTGTCTTTCGGATCGACGCGCGAAATGTTTTGATACGCTTGTATAGCCGAACTATAATCTCCTGCCGCCTCAGCTTTCTTGGCTGTTTCACGCAGTTGATAGATTTTCATATCGTTCATCTTCGCAGTAAGCTCCGTAATTTTCCCGTCCATTGAAGTATCATTTGTGTCGAGACGTTTTACTTGTTGACAAGCTTTGATAGCATTCTCGTAATCGCCTTTTTGCTCCATGTTCACCAACACTTCGCGCAATTCAACCAATTGTCGCATTTTGATTTCTTTTTGTACACGATCAAATGTTTCCGTAGCATTCCACTTTTTGGCGTCGCTTCCTTTGCGAATAATTTTCACTTTGATCATCAAATCGTCTTGCGCAATGGCGTTTACGATGTCTTGTCCAGAAATTACATGACCAAACACAGAATGTTTGTTGTCCAAATGCGGTGTAGCGACGTGCGTGATAAAAAACTGACTTCCATTGGTAGCTGGTCCCGAATTTGCCATTGACAAAATGCCAGGTCCTGTATGTTTCAAGTCTGGATGAAATTCATCTTCGAACTTATATCCGGGATTACCCATTCCATTTCCTTGTGGACATCCCCCTTGAATCATAAAATTGGCAATCACACGGTGGAATTTTAATCCATCGTAATATGCTTTGCTAATTACAACGGTGTCCGCCTTAAAATCACCCTCAACCAAACCAACAAAGTTGGCAACCGTCATAGGTGCCTTTTCGTGTTCCAATTTAATTAGGATCACACCTTTCGATGTAGTAAATTCTGCGTAAATTCCACTTTCCAACTTTGGTTTTTTCGGTTTTTTCGCTTTATCTTTTTCTGCTTCAGTTCCGAAAACACTCGTTGAAACGAGCGCAAAGGATATTAAGGTTAAAAGTAATCGTGTCATAGTTGATTTTTTTTTGAAGTGCTAAGTTACTATTTTCCCAGCAAAGTGAGAAGTGCAATTGTGGTGCCAGCGTTAAATTAATTGGTTTAATTCCGTTTATCGATTCCCCACAACATTTTGTTTCGAATGGTATCGAGGAAGTTGTTGTCTTCGAACTTGATGACGTTAATCATGTAATCGGCTTTATGAACAATGAGTTCCTCGCCTTGTTTGATGCTTTTTGAATGTCCATCCAAACTCGCCAAGAAACGTCGACTTCTTCCTTCAACGGATAGTTTGATCGGCATGTGATCTGGAACTACAACTGGTCGAACCGTTAAATTATGCGGTGCAATTGGGGTTAATATGTGTACTTGACAACCTGGTGTGATGATCGGTCCGCCACAACTTAAACTGTAGGCTGTAGAACCCGAAGGTGTTGCAACGATCAATCCATCTGCCCAATAGGAATTCATGTATTTGCCTTCGAGCGCAGCATGTACGGTGATCATTGATGAGGTGTCCTTTTTCTGAAGAACGAGTTCGTTGAGGGCTACGTTGTCGTCGCCAAACAGATTGTTTTCCGTTTCAACGCGAATCATCGAACGTTTTTGATGCACGTAGGTTTTCGAGTGAACCAAATCCATTGCTTCTTGAATTTGATCTCGGCTAACATTCGCTAAAAATCCCAATCGACCTGTGTTAATTCCTAAAACGGGAACTCCTGAGTCGCGAACATATTTTACGTTTTTCATGAAGGTTCCATCTCCACCAATGCTAAAACTGAGATCAATTCCCGATTGTAAGTCATGGTGCGATTTAAATTCATCGGTATCTGGCGAAAGTCCAATTTTCTTCACCAAAATTTCTTTGAGGTCCGTGTGCACGACAGGATTCCATCCGAAATCTTTGAGAACGCCGAGAAATTCCATGAAATAGGGAGCCGTTTGCTTGTTTACTCGCTGACCGTATACTGCAACATTCATTTGCTAAAAGTTCAAATAATTCATGAGTGCGTCGTAGCGAAATTTCAAATCTTCGCTGTGTTGACTTTTCTGAAAAGATGCTTTGATGATGTAATCATAGCGTTCGAATGTTCGAATAATTCGATCCAGCTCGATTGAGTTTATTTTTAGTGTTACTTCCACATTGGTCGAATCGGGCGAAGACATGATGTACGAACTCAAGATCTTGGCATCGTTTCCTTCTACAATTTGTGCAATTTCAGCCATAGAATAGTTGGAACGCGCCATTTCGAGCACCAAAATCCCACCGTTTTCCTTCATACTGCCTGTGTTCGCGATCAAGGTCATCAGGTGATTCACGCTCGTGCATCCGAGGTATTTTTCTTCCTTATCCAAAATGGGGATCAAACTCAACTTATGCTCCGAGATCCGCGCCAGAACTTGGTAGATGTGGTCGCCTGCATACGCATAAGGTCGAGGAAGGTGCTGAAAGAGTTTATCGAGTGTTTGACTCAAATCTGTTTGATCGAGTAAATCCGACTCGGAGATGAGCCCCACAAAGTTCCCGTCTTTGAGCACAGGCAAATGCGATACTTTGAACTCTTCCATCCAGTTCAATGCTTTCTCACCGCTGTCGGTGTGCATCAGTGGTGGAATCTCTTCTGTAATTAAATTTATTGCTCTCATTTCTATTGCTAAGGTAGTATAATACTCATATAGTTGTTACGTTTGTAGAGACAAATATCATACCGAATGGCAGTGAAATTAAGTGTAAACGTGAACAAAATCGCAACTTTGCGCAACGCACGCGGCGGGAATACGCCGAATGTAGTGCAAGTAGCCATTGATTGTGAGCGATTTGGAGCAGACGGAATTACGGTTCATCCACGTCCCGACGAACGCCACATCACCCGACAAGATGTCATGGACTTGGCGAAAGTTGTCACCACCGAATTCAACATCGAAGGCTATCCTGATGAGCGCTACATGCAACTCGTCTTCGACCTAAAACCGACGCAAGCAACGCTAGTTCCCGATCCTCCGGGCGTGCTTACTTCCAACGCTGGCTGGGATACGAAGAAGCATTTGGACGAATTGAAAGACCTCGTCTCAACCTTCAAAACGGCTGGAATTCGTTCGGCTATTTTTGTTGATACCGATTTGCAAAATATCGAATACGCGGCTAAATCGGGTGTTGATCGGATTGAATTGTACACCGGACCATTTGCGGATAATTATGCGACAGATCCACAAAAAGCCATCGCTGATTACGTGAAAGCAGCAACTTTAGCGAATGAATTGGGATTGGAAATCAACGCAGGACACGATTTGAGTTTGGAAAATTTGCGTTTTTTTCAAGAAAAAATTCCTGGGCTCATGGAAGTATCGATTGGGCATGCGCTTATTTCGGATGCGCTTTATTTTGGATTGGAGAATACGATTCAGATGTATTTGCGTTTGTTGAAGTAGCCGGGTTGGTTTTCATCACCGCAGCACAATCCTTCCCAATTTTTCAGCGATCATCCGTTTTACGTTCTCAAGCGCAACTTGTTCACCCAACAGAATCATCAAATCTTCGTCTTCCATTTCGTCGGCTTTTGAAGACAATTCTTGTTGAATTTTGCGAATGCGTTGCTCTACGCGCGCGTGCTTGAGCGAGTAAATCGAACCCATCACGGCTGCTTGGAGCTTGTCTTTTTCGGTGTTGGTGTAAATGTTGTATTTCGTCACCCAATTGTGGCTCACTTCGCGCTCGTTCATTTCGATTTCGGAAACAAATTTCACGATTTCTTGGTCTTCCATGCGCTTGAAGTAGCTCGATTTTAGGAGCGTGCTTTCGGCCAGTGCATCCGCAATAATTTGGTGCATTTTTGCGTAGGTCGGATGCTCGAACGTGAGTTCGTCGATGTCCAATTCGTGGCAAACAAGTTCGGCGATACTCGTTTCAAATTCTTCTTCTTCGCCGGCATCGTTGAGTTGTTTTTGAACCAATGCCAAGGATCCATATTGCACTAAAATCCGCATCAAATCGTATTCGTTGTGGTCGAAACTGGGAATGTTCGATTTCTCGATGATCGTTGTTGGCAGATCCAAATATTCTTGTGGAACGGAATCATCGGGCGGTAAATCTGGATGATTGGAACCGTAGGAGGAACTTGAGTTCGATCGAGGGGAAGTGCGTTTGATGTCCTGATCCAACTTCTGTTTACGCAACTTGATCAATTCGTTGGCGAGCACTTGTTCGCTCATTTCAAAACGCTGCGCGATGGTTTGCATGTACACGTTTCGGGTGATTTGATCTGGAATTAAGGAAACAGAATGCACGATGTCACGAATGAGTTCAGCGCGCTTGATGGGATCGTCGTCTTCGCTTGTGAGCAAAATATCTGCTTTGAAGGAGATGAAATCCTGTGCGTGTTCTTTCAAATAGGTTTCCAATTCGCTTGTGCTTACCGATTTCGAATACGAATCGGGATCTTCACCATCTGGAAAAAGTACGACTTTCACGTTCATTCCCTCTTCCAAAATAAGGTCAATTCCGCGGAACGAAGCTTTGATTCCAGCCGCATCGCCATCGTAAAGAATGGTCATGTTTTTGGTGTAGCGCTTCACCAATCGAATTTGTTCCTTGGTGAGCGAAGTTCCGGAAGATGCCACAACGTTTTGAACACCTGCTTGATACATCGCGATCACATCCGTGTAGCCTTCGCACAAAAAACACTGATCGTATTTGATGATATCCCCTTTGGAATGAAATAAACCGTACAAGATTTCACTCTTGTTGTAAATGATGCTTTCGGGCGAATTGAAATATTTGGCAACTTTTTTATCAGTAATGAGCGTTCGACCGCCAAATCCGAGCACGCGACCTGAAACACTTTGAATGGGGAAAATAACCCGACCACGGAAGAAATCGAAGTAGCGATCGTCTTTCGTTTTGGTGAGACCGACCTTCTCCATGAATTCCATCTTGTAGCCTTTGGCGAGTGCCGCATCGCTGAAACCTTTGCCCGAATTGAGGCAATAACCGAGTTGGAATTTTTCGATGATATCTGGACGGAAACCACGTTCCACGAAGTAGCTCATTCCAATTTTCTTTCCCTCGTCGTTGGTATAGATGTTGTCTTTGAAGTGATCGCGCGCAAATTCGTTGATGATGTGCAAACTCTCTCGTTCGGAGATAGCTGCTAATTCTTCGTTGGTTGCTGGTTTGTCTTCTGGAATTTGAATTCCGTACTTGTCGGCCAGCCAGCGCAGTGCTTCGGGGTAGGAATAATGTTCTTTTTCCATCAGGAACGACACCACGTTACCTCCTTTTCCGGTGGAGAAGCATTTGAAAATTTGCTTGGCGGGCGATACGACAAACGATGGTGTTTTCTCATCCGTGAATGGACTCAAACCTTTCAAATTGGACCCAGCGCGTTTCAGGTTTACGAAATCACCAATTACCTCCTCAATGCGAGCAGTTTGAATGATGTCGTCGACGATATGTGCTGGAATATTTGCCAAAAATTACTTTATTTCTTCGTTCAATGCAGTGTAGTCTTTCGTGTCGATGAGTTCGCCTTTTTCGTTGTAGGTTTTCCAAATGCCAACGGGCTTATCATTTTCGTATTCACCTGAATATTGTAGACTTCCGTTCTCATAATAGAGCACCGAAACGCCATTTTTCTTTCCGTGGATAAATTCCGTCATCGAAATTTGCACACCGGACTCAGAGTAGAAATACCAAAGTCCATTTCGTTGACCAAGTTCATCTTGCTCTCCTCGGAATTTGATTTTCTTTCTTCCGGGATAGTACTGAGTAAAAACGCCGTCCTTGATTTCTGTTAAATCTTCCACGCTTTCGATTTTTTCTTTCGGTGTTGCAACTTCCTCTTCGCTACAAGCGAAAAGCAGTCCAGCTGTGCATAAAATGAGTAGGTATTTCATTGCTTATTTTTTACGATTTGTTGTGTATTCCACCAAGCCGATCAGTGCTGTTTTGGAGGGAGATTCAGGAATGTCTGTCAATAAATTGAGTGCGGCTTCTTTGAACTCGAGCATTTTTTTGTGCGCGTAGTCGATTCCACCGTTCTCGATAACGAGTTGAACGGCTCGCTGCACCTTATTCGGGTTTTCGTTGTGGCGTTTCACGATGTTGATGAGCTCTTTGCGGATTTCTTTTGTTGAGTTGTTGAGCACATAGATGAGCGGCAAGGTCATTTTTCGTTCGCGAATGTCGAGTCCAGTTGGTTTTCCGATGTTGCCTGGTTCGCCGTAATCAAAAATATCGTCTTTGAGTTGAAACGCAAGTCCTACGGTTTCGCCAAAGATGCGCATGTTTTCTGTTTGGTCCATCCGATCTACGCTAATGGCGCCCGCTTCGCAGCATGTAGCGATGAGAGACGCCGTTTTTTGACGAATTACTTCGTAATATACTTCTTCGGTGATGTCGAGTTTGCGCGCTTTTTCGATTTGCAGGAGTTCACCTTCCGACATTTCGCGGACAGCGCGGGCCACAACTGCCAACAATTTCGGGTTTTCCCGTTCGATGGAAAGCAATAAAATTTTGGAAAGCATGTAATCGCCGACGAGGACTGCAATTTTATTTTTCCAGAGCGCATTGACGGAGAAAAATCCGCGGCGCTCGTTGGCATCGTCAACTACATCGTCGTGAACGAGAGAAGCGGTGTGCAACAATTCGACCAAATTGGCCGCGTCGTAGGTTTTGTCGGTGATCGTACCCAGCATTTTGGCGGATAGAAAAATGAACAAAGGGCGCATTTGTTTTCCCTTGCGTTTGATGATGTAGTGCGTCACTTTATCGAGAAGCGGCACTTGCGACTTCATGCTTTCGCGAAATCGATCCTCGAATTCACTCATTTCCTGTTCTACAGGAGCTATAATTTCGTTTACAGTCATCATTCCCACAAATATACTTCGAAAGTTGGAGTTTTGTACGCTTGGATTTGTGGATTCGGACGATTAACTTCGCTGTAGGTGAACTTCCGTTCACTTTCAAAGCGTTGCTTTTCTTCTTCGGCGGTGTTGGATTCAGTCGATTCTTCGATTGATGTGCGGTACTTGGCAAATGAACGGTTGCACGCGCCAGGTGGAAGACCGCTCTCCAGGCCATTTGAATAGGCTAATTTTCATCTAAGAAGTGAGGTAAAATGGGCTGGTTGAGCTTGACCGACTAGCGAGCTATTGGTCAGGCGGGGCGCCCAAACTAAAAAATATGAATTCTAACGCTAAAGTTGAACGATGATTCAATTTAGTTGACGGGTGTTTTGATTGAAGTGGATGAGTTGAGCTGCTTGATTCTATCACACAAAATCCACATCCACCGCCTTCACCAAATACGTATCGCCTGATTTCGAAGTGACTTGAATCAGCGTTTTGTCCGAAAAGTTGTCGTCCAAAATTTCCAATTGATCGCCTTCTTTGAGGAGGTGATTGTTCAATGTTTGAGCGTTTTTATAGGTTGGAATATTCGTTTTTGTAACCACTGCGAAACGGGTTTGTTCGGCGTAGTTCGTTGCACCGTAGGAAATGAGTAAGGAGGAGATCAAACCACAAAAACTCACAAATCCGAGGGCGATAAAGAGTCGTTTGTAGGAAATTTCCTTCATTAGGAAGAAGAAGAGTGTGAAAATTGCAAGCAAGCAACTGAAAACGATGGCAAGAATGGACCACGTCGTTCCCGAAAAGCCATACAAGGCAGATTTGAGTCGGTTGAGGCGCGGTTCCCAGGTAATGCTTGGATTGAGTTGAGCGTAACAGGCAATTATTTTGTCTTTTGCATCCGAATCAGCGGGGGATAATTTCAGCACTTTTTCGAAGGACCAGATGGCTTTTCCAAATTGTTTTGCTTCGGTATGTGCCAATCCTAAATTGTAGTAGGACGCGACGTCGTTGGGTGTTTCTGCGAGTGATGCCTGAAATTTTTCGATGGCTAAAACGTAGTTCGAGTCTTGAAATGCCTTCACTCCTTCGTCGAAATTGGATCCAGCGAAACTGAAAAGTGGCGCGAGTAGGAGGATGCATGCCAATACGGTTTTCATAACCCTAAGGATTTTAGAATGGACTGTAACTGATCGAGGGCTGGTTGGCGCATATCGTTCGATAATCCAAATCCGAAGCGCGATTCTTCGCAGGTACGGAACAGATCGCGGACGGACGTAGTCAATTTTTCGTGGTGTGAGCTTGTGAGGTAGTCAAAAATTTCGTTCTTGCTCAAAATTCTATCGGATTCGGCAATTTCCATTTTGCACTCGAATGCTTTTCGCAAGGCATGCTCTACACTCGAGTAGAACGCATCGTTTTCGCCAGAAACCAGGAGTGCTTGAGACGATGCAACGAGGGTGTGCAATTGTTTGTCTTTTTTCTGAATCGCTTGTTTGGTATCCGTTTCGTCGTCCGTTTGCTTTTTTCGTCGGGCAAAAAACAGGAAGAGAAATGCACAAAATAAGGGCGCTCCAACTCCTGACCAAAACAGCGGTGTCCCGAAAATAGAGGAGCCCGACCGAACTTCTTTCACGGTGCGCAAGGTCGATTCGTTTTGGAGGTAAATGGCTTCATCCAAATTTTTCAACTGCGTATCTGCCGCGATGAAACTGTTGTCTTTTAGAACGGAGATGGCGTGTTTTTTCGTTGATAAAGTGATATATTTCGCAATCGATGGATCGAAATAGGAGATGGTTGTTTCGGGAATTTCAATTTTCCCATGGTTGGTCACTTGAATGTTGAATTCGTATTTAATCAATCCCTCGCCGCCATTCACTCCATAGGAAATTTGTCGGGTAACGATCGGGTCGCCGTACACAATCATGCCTTTCGGAAGGTTCAATTTCGGTTCTAGGCTGTTTTGAATGTTTCCAATTCCATCAATGGTTACGATCATTCGAAACACATCGCCTTGCTTCACGCGCGTGGTGTCTATGCTCCGTGTAATACTGAATTTTCCTACGGCGCCGATAAAATCGGAAGGAGCATTTCCAGGAAGTGGTTTGATTTGGATGTTTGCGCTGCTCGATGTGATCGAAAAGCCTTTGAAACCTTGGAGGACGTCCATCATGTACGAATCGAGTGTGAAGATACCTGTTCCCGAAGGGAAGATCACGTGGCGGTCGTATTCGAAGGTGTAATAATCATTTCCTCGGAAGCGTTCTTCGCGTACTTTGAGTTGGTGAACAGAGCTGGTAAGTGGTTGATGCTCGATCCCTTTTCCTTGGATAAAGGTTTGGTAATTTCCGATGCGCGAGGGTTGAAAAAGTGAATATACTTTTGCGGCTACCACAATTGGTTCACCTTCGAAGATGGAATTTTTACTCGTTTGAATCACACCAAAAGCGGGGTCAGAAAGCTGTTGGTTGGTGATGTGTCCATTGTTGAGTTGCACTTTTTTACCGATGCGAATGGTGATCATGTTGGATTGATACGCTTCACCTGAACGACTTTTGATGTACGCTGGACCAATTTTGTAGGTTCCAGGTTTCGTAAATGCACCGTTTTGAGCGTGCGAATAGATTACGAGCACATCGCCAGTGTTGTAATCCATTTGGTAATTCATTCCGCTCGACAACGCGCCACCATAGGTGAAGCAAGAAGGAAGATTGTCAATTTGAAATTCGCCTTCTATGTTCGTTTCTATTTTGAGGATGATGGTTTCACCCATTTCTGCCGATGTGGTAGAAGCAGACAATACCACTTGAGCCTTTTGAGCGAAAGTCGCAAAACAACTACAAATTCCTACGATTGAAAGCAAATAATGTGTCATGATCTACCAGTCTTTGCCCGATTTTGCAGCACGACCTCCGCTACCGGCGCCCATCATCTGTCGTTTGGTTTCTCCTTCTTTCTTCGCCAGTTCATCCAGCGTGCGTTCTACCATTTGGTTCGATAATTTGCCTGCAGAACTTTCTTGTGATCCTTCTTTTGAGTTTCCACTTCCTTGCTGTGACTTCGATTGTTCATTTTTACCCTGCGATTGATTTCCTTGATTCTGATTCTGATTCTTGGAATTGTTCGGATCGTTGGGTTTGTTTGGATCGTTGGGTTTGGGAGGAGGAGGATTTTGCTTATCCTTCATTTTGCGCACTGCTTCAGACAAATTGTAGCGCGTTTCTTCATCTTTCGGATTG
>CALFOS010000201.1 GCA_937919725.1 uncultured Fluviicola sp.
TGTCATACTTGTCATCGACACATAGAGCAGTGATGTTAATTTCACTAGTTTCGTAGTAGTCTATAAAGTTTCCATTGTTTTCGTCATCGACACATTGAGCTTTGATTCTTAATTCACCGGTTTTGCGGTATTCTATATATTCACCTTGAGACAGATCCATTCTTGTTTCACCATATAATTTCAATTGTCCATTTCGATAATACTTATAGTAGATCCCATGGTTTTCGATTGAATTCACTATTTGTTCTAAATCAATAGCGTCCTAAACGTTTCGTAAAAAAGAGGAGTAGTTCCTGTATCTCAAATATCTTTGAGTTGCACAACAAAACAACATACTCCTCTTATGGTAAATATAACACTGTTCTCTCAGATCATTGGCAAACTAGATCGTTCAAAGTTTAAGAAACTTGTTAAGAAGCGTAATTCGGATAAGCATCAAAAAGGGCTTTGATAGCTCGACACACATAGTTTCTATGTTGTTTTGTCAATTTGCCAATCGCTACGCGACATCAGTTATGGATTAAAATCAGCGACAGGAAACCTAAACCACCTAGGTATAGATAGATCTCCTTCCAAATCAACAATCGGTTATCAGAATAAACACAGTGATTGGCGACTCTTTAGAGATTGCTATTATTGCTTACTTGAAAGTTTAGGACAGCAACCAGATTTTAAACAGGTTAAATTCAAAATTAAGTCGAAGATATTTCTTTTGGACTCCACGACAATAAGCCTTTGTTTGAGTTTGTTTGATTGGGCAAAGTATAAAACAGCAAAAGGAGCAGTTAAGATGTATACATTACTCGATTTTGACGGGAATCTGCCTGTTTACATCAATTTCACAAATGGAAAAAAAGCAGACAATAAAGGCGCCTATGAGCTGCCATTGCTAAAAGGAAGCGTAATTGTAGCTGATTGATTTTACAATGATTTTTCATTACTCAATGTTCGGGAGAGCAAAGGAGTATATTTTGTCATTCGCCATAAAGACAAGATCAAGTTCAGTACTGTTAAAGAAAAAGAATTACCCGATAATAGACACCAACACATCTTAAAAGATGAAATCATAGAACTAACGGGCTTGGAATCAAAAAATAAATATCCTAAAAGGCTCAGAAGGTTAGCTATCTGGGATGAACAGAATCGGCAAATCATTGAAGTTATCACTAACCAAATGTCTTGGACAGCAAATACCTCAATCACACAGAGACTCTTCGCCAATTAATATCGCGATCCAACCAACAGGTGAAATCAGCACGTTTCTCATATTCACTGCGGAAATCAAGGAGGATAAGGTCCCGTATATTGCATACACGGATTGTCGCCCGTAAAACATGCCGCGTTGATCGTAACGATTTCGTCGACATGACCTTTTTTGAGCTCGGTGGTGAAATCGGGAGTGTTCCTCCAAGTTTTAAAGCATTCGTCATCATTGTAGGTGTAGAATTCGTCATCGATTTTTTTCAGCTCCATAAACTCATCCAAAGGCAATGCTTTAGCGGCACGAATAACCGAGTATGTTCCTTTTGGTAAATCAATTTTGAATCGACCTTCATTGTCCGTGGTCACCTTCGTCATTTTTGTAATAGATGATGGTCGTTCGCCTTCGTAGATGTAGAAAACTTCATTTGCCATAGCCTCGTTGAAGCCATCTGCCAGCTCCTTTGTAGGCGCAGCACCGCCGCAATAGGGATGGTGAATTTGAAACTGTATGCTAAATGGACGTTTCCCTTTCCAAACGTTGTCTGCTGCATCTGCTGCATGCTCAGCGGTATTCTTTATGCCGGCGCATGAACCCAGCGCAACGGTTAATGCGAGCAGTATCAGTTTAAAATCCATCGAAGTCTTGTCTTTCTGTATTTTGTTCAATTCGTGAGTCCATTGTTTCACTATTATCTGTTTTAATCAACGGCATTTTATGGAAAAATACGTCTTTCACTTTCTCTCCTCGGTACGAAATCAAGGAGATCATCATGATGATACTTGTGATCAAAATTGGGTATAGGAGCAAGCCATTGTCGAATGCTGGAATGTGAATATTTCCATTTTTTGCGAGCACGAAGAAGAGAAGTACAGTGATCAATCCGCGCGGTGCGATAAATAGTTCTGGGAACAGGTGTTCTTTCGCGAAAACTCGAAGCGAGATGAATCGGATCAAATATAGAATTCCAACAATGGCTAGACTATTCAAAGCGACTTGCCAGTTGTAGAGCGAACTCACTGTAATGCTCAATCCGAAGACGACGAAGAAGAATGTTCGAATCAAAAATGCCGATTCAAGCGTCAAGTTGTGAAAGTCGCGCAAGATGGGTTTAACCTTTTCTTTGTCGAAAATATTCGCGAGTCTCCCTCGAAAGAAGATGTCTGTATTGTTGAGAACGACCCCAAAAGCAAGAATGATCAGCAGCGAAGAAAGGTGGAGGTATTTTCCAACCGCGAAAAGTAACAAAAGTACACCGATCACCAAAAATAGTTTCACTTGCATCTGTAAATGTTGGAAGAGATAGACCAAACCGTATGCCACAACCACTGAAAGTAGAACGGTTACTACAATGTTGAGTATAATCTCCATAAAGATGCTTCCGCCACCAGCACCGCCATCAGCACCAATCATGAAATAGAACACCATAATTCCCAAAATGTCGGAAAAAGTACTTTCGTAAATCATGAACTCTTTCTTGTGGCCCGTCAATCGTCCAACACTTGGTATGATGATAGCGCTACTCATAATACTCAATGGAATGGCGTAGACGATTGCGGTGTAAAGGTCAGTTGTAGGGAAAATGTACATAAAAAACGCCGCCAGTCCAAACATCGATCCGCCTATTCCAGCGATCGCCACCAAAAGTGATTGTACGATGAGACGGGTTTTTTTTTTTTCCAGTTTCAAATCGAGGGCGGCTTCCAAAACGATCATCACCAATCCCACATTTCCGAGTACTTCGAGCAGTGAATCGAGTTCTAAATCTTTGCTCAATCCATAAGAATCCAAAACCGCTTTCAATCCCATTCCAAGTCCAATCAGCATCAAAACAGCTGGAATATTGGTCTTTTTTGCGAGAATATTGAAGAAGAAACTTAGGATGATCACACCTGCGATGGACATAATCAGTAAATATGGATCAATCATAGAATTTTATTGGTTTGAGTCAAATATAAAGAAATCTGTCCGCTTCTTGAACTTGCAGATTAAAAATATTAATCGTAATATTGCAATATACCAATTAAGTATCAATAATTCTTACAGATGGGAATTACCAAAATAGAAAATTACACAGCCGATCAAGTGGAGCTCGCGCAACTGTTAAAAGTGCTCGGTCACCCCGCGCGCGTAGCGATTATTCAATCGATCATTCGAACGAATACGTGC
>CALFOS010000202.1 GCA_937919725.1 uncultured Fluviicola sp.
GCATCAAATTTAATACAAATCGTCCAATTTCATTCTCAAATATTTGTTAAGTGCCAACCAAGTTGACACAAAAGAGATCACAACGCCGATAATTATCAGTACACCGAGCAGCATTACGAAGCTCATAAAATCGAGTTCTATCTCCACGGCATCCACCAAATTATTGATTGAAAAGAAGAGCACGAGCACTAGTGACATCCCGAATACTCCACTTACCACGCCCATTCCGATGGACTGTGTGAGAAAAGGTTTTCGAATATAGCTCGATGTTGCACCGACCAATTGCATCGTTTTAATGGAGAATCTTTTGGAATAAAGCGCGAGTCGGATGGTGTTGTTGATCATCGCGAAAGCAACAATAATTAACAAAATTGCGACGGCTCCGATGAGCCAAACGAACTGTTTGAATCCCAAATTGACGTTTTTCACCATCGATTTATCGTAGTTCATTTCCTCGATTCGATCCCCGTAATCTTTCATCAATTTGGCACGTATAGCTTCGAGACCTTCCGTGTTGGCGTGTTCTTCATTGGGTTTGAAGCTAATAGTTGGCGGCATTGGGTTTTCATCTCCGAACACATCCAAAATTGTTTGTGCATCCTGTCCTGGCTCTTGAAATGTTTCGAGTGCGCGCTCGGGCGAGACGAAGTACACTTCGCGGAATTCGTCCCACGTTTTGAGTTCTTGCTCCACTTGTTTGATGTCGGCTTCGTTGAGATGCGCCTTAAAAAAGAGATCACACACCAAGCTTTCCTTCGATTGCGTTTGTACTCTGTCCAAGCCAAAAACAGCTGCAATCACCAGTCCAATCACGAACAGCACCAAGGAAATCCCAATGATGGTTGAGATGTAACTGGTTTTCACTCCTTTCTTATTGTATTTTTCGACGCCTTCGCCCATGGAGTAAAAGTAGGTAAAGTTGTTTGGGTGGAGATCGGGGGTGAGTTTGAGTTATGAATGGTGGGTTGTGGATTAGTTAGACCTTAGGAGAACTTGCGGTATCTTTCGAAAGTTTCATTTTCTCTTGCTTTTAGACATTCGATTAGTAGACCGGTGCACTTTAAGACTGAAGCTAGAGGAAGGTTGAGGTTGAAGAGTTGGGAAGAGCTAGAGAAAGTTGACACGAAGAAAGTGGACGTAGAGGTGAAAAACCAGTAAGTTATTGCAGGTCCTTAGCTTTTCGCTCTCTTGTTGCTTGGCATGTTCACTACTCCACAGCCGTCGACTAAGGTGTGTCCATTTTGATTCACAACTTTCATGCTTACTTCATACGTGTCCCAATTAATCCCTTGCAAGATTAAATAGCCTGTTGTTGGATCAAATTTTTTCAATTTGACACCTTCATCGGGATAATCTTGCGCATCAAAAATTGGGTCGAAGCCGAGTCCAATTTCAGGATCTGCTTAATCGGCGTCTTTTACCATTTTGATCAAATCTTTTTTGAATTTTTCGGTGGCAAATGGTGTGGCCTTCGTCCATTCGATCATTCCGAGGGCGTTTTCCATCTTGTTCCAATTCGCGATATAGGAGTACATAAAATCGAGCGTGACTTGATAATCGATTGTCATCGACTTTTCGTCCGTTTTTGTTTCCTGAAGATCTGCTGTTTCCGAGCTTGAGTAAGTGGATTCAGCTTGTGTTTCCTTTTTGGAAGTGCAACTGATGATGATTAGCGCACTGATGATGGGAAGGAGTTTCATAGAGTTGGTAATTGAGTAAAGACAATTAAACATAATCCAAAAACGTTTCGATCGATTCATTTTTGGAATTTATCAATTGTTGTAGACAACTTTCTCAACGACTCGTCAACAATTCTTTTTGCGATAAGGAATCTCGTTTCTCCTGACGTTCAGCCACCGTAGGGAGAAAATCCTTCATCGCAGCCGAGAGTTTCGCTGGAGTAATCTTTATCGCATCAAGATCTTCCGCCAACAATCTCCATGGTTTTCGTTCGCCGAAAGGGTATGGGTCAAAAATGACCACAGGGGAGCCATAAACAGCAATTTTACCGTCTTCTACGACCCATTGATCTGCCCAATGGTACAGCCAATACGCATCTCTTTGGTAGAGTCGGACGCAGCCGTGCGAAGCTGGATAGCCAGGCAAGGCGTACTGATGCATTCCAACACCATCCAAATTGGCTAGGTTAAAATACCATTCCAAGATCCACGAAGGATTCACTGTTGAATATGTTTTCTTCGATTTCCAATTCGTTGCAAAAAGTCCGTTTGGCGTTGTGGTATATTTTTTTCCCGTGCTTGTTGGTCCCCATCGGATTCGCACACCGTTTTCATACACCGCAAAGGCTTGAGCATATTGAGAAATAAACATGATTTTATGCACATTTTGAAGGTTGTCCACTTTTTTGGGAAATGGAGAATACATGTTAATGCCGATGCCAATCGAGTCAGGAATCACAAGCGTGTCGAGGTACATTAAATTTGTCCGATCCACCCGATTGACCGCCAACAATGCAGTGAGTGTGTCGCCCGGTTGCAGCGCTCGAAGCCAATCGTTGGAATCTTTGGTGCAAATTAAATGATAAGTGATCGACACTTCAGGAGGAATTAATTCAACCTGAATTTTCTTCTGAACAACTTTCTTTTTTGGAGCAGGAGAAGCACTACATTGAACGAAAAACAAGGCGATCAATCCAAGCAGAAATTGAGCGGCTAATTTTCTTGAACTGTGGATTCTATTCTTATGCATTAACTGATTTATTTACATTCTGTTGCGTAGCACAAAAGTAGGCTTATTCGCTTTAAAACGGACACATTATTTGAGGAAAATGATACATCATTCACTGTTTTTTATGATCCATGGAGACTAGATCATCGAAGAATCTTTGACGCTGCTGTTACTTTTTTTACCTTGGAGAAAAATAAGCTTGCAAGAAATTCGCACCTTGCAGCTAGCGGAACCAATCTACTCAATTCGAACACCTATGAAAAAATCAATTCTACTCTTAACGCTTTTATTTCTAACGAGTATCGTTTACAGTCAAGAAAAAGCGTTTGTAATCTATACTGCTAGTGGCAAGAAAGTATCGTACGCGAAAATGCTAAAATCGCTTGAGGAACGCGACATTGTTTTGTTTGGCGAACTGCACGACAATCCGATTAGTCATTGGTTGCAATACGAGCTTACCACCGACCTAGACAAATCGCGGGATCTCATTTTGGGAGCAGAAATGTTTGAAGCAGACAATCAGAATCCACTCAACGATTATTTGAAGGATCGGATCACGTCGAAAGACTTGGATTCCTTGGCGAGATTGTGGGTCAACTATCCAACGGATTATGCGCCATTGGTCAATTATGCGAAAGAAAAGCAGCTACCATTTATCGCCACGAATATTCCACGGAAATACGCGAATATGGTCTACAAAAAAGGATTTGGAGCCCTCGATTCACTGACACCTCAAGAAAAAGCATGGATTGCACCACTACCGATCATTTTTGATAGCCAGTTAGAAACCTACCAAAATATTCTGGTGATGATGGGAGATCATGGCACTCCCGAGTTGGTGATGGCGCAAGCGATAAAAGACGCTACGATGGCGCATTTTATTATGGAGAATTATGTGGAAAATCAATTATTCATTCATTACAACGGCGCGTACCATTCCGATTATTACGAAGGAATTTTGTGGTATTTGAAAAAAGCGAAGCCGGACTTGAAGTACGGCACGATCTCAACGGTTTCACAAGAAAATATGGGCAAATTATTGAAAGAACATCAAGGCAAAGCGGACTTTATTATTTGCGTGGACGAGGATATGACTTCTACGTATTAGGTCGGTCTGTTTCCATATAATAAGTGGATCATCCGGAAAAAGGGTTCGATGAATTGACGACGCACGCGTGAGTAATAAAAGCGGCATCCTCCAGTCCGTCTCCCAATAGCTGGCGGGATGACGGAGGGAGATAAAGCGGCTATCACGACGCTATCTTTATTCTAAAAAACGTGCTTCAACGATCAGTCCGCGAACACCATTTCACCTTTTGATTCTTGTTCTTTAAATTTTTGAACCAAATCGAGGGCTTCGGGAATGACGTCGCTGCAGAGAATAATCAACGATCCTTCGACGGCATTTTTGATCGCGAAGGTAATCGCTTCTTTTTCGGATGGAATGATGGTTGTTTTCTTATTAGGGTCCTTCATTTTGATCCCATCATTCAACATGTTGATGAGTTCTGATTCTGTTTTCCCACGCAATCGTTTGTCTTGTCGGATAATGATCTCATCAAACATTTCCGCAGCAATGCTTCCCAACTCGTTGTTGTCTTCTGTTCGTCGATCTCCAATTCCTGCGATAATTCCCACTTTTACGGTGGCTTCCAATTCATCTACAAATTTCTGCAAGGCTCTCATTCCTGCCGGATTGTGCGCATAATCGAGCAGAACCGTGAAATTTTTGAACTTGAATAAATTCAATCGACCGGGTGTTTGGGTTGCCGAAGGAATGAAGGTTTCCAATCCTGCTTTCATATCTTCGATAGACATTCCTTGGATGTTCGCTGTGAGAATGGCTGGCAATACATTTTGAATCATGAATTTCGCTTTTCCTCCAACAGTTAAAGGAATGTCTTCGGCTTTCATGACCCTCATTTTCCATTCGCCTCTGCAAATGGTGACATATCCGTTTTCGTACACGGCTGTAATTCCACCGATTCGTTGGAGTGCTTTAATTCTCGGGGTATTTTCATCCATGGAAAACAGCGCTACGTTGCAAACCAAATTACGTCGCATGTTGTACACCAAGTCATCATCAGCATTTAAAATCGCGTATCCACTAGGCAAAACCGTTTCTGGGATCACACCTTTTACTTTCGCCAATTGCTCAACGGTATGAATTCCCGACAATCCGAGGTGGTCTGCTTCTACGTTTGTGACAATTCCAATATCGCATTGTTTGAATCCCAATCCCGCTCGTAGAAGTCCTCCTCTGGCACTTTCGAGTACTGCATAATTGACCGTTGGATCTTTGAGCACGAACTCCGCGCTCGCAGGTCCCGTGCAATCGCCCGTCATCAGCAAGCGATTTTGAATGTAAACACCATCGCTGGTGGTATATCCAACGCGGTGACCGTTCATTTTTGCCATGTGCGCAATCAATCGCGTGGTGGTGGTTTTTCCATTTGTTCCAGTGATGGCAACAATTGGGATCCGGCCTGTACTTCCTTTTGGAAAGAGCTTGTCTATCACGTGACCAGCCACATTTCTGGGTAGTCCTTTAGTGGGCGACAGGTGCATTCTAAATCCTGGACCCGCATTTACTTCGAGCACAGCGCCTCCCGTTTCCGAAAGTGGTTTGGTAATATCCGTTGTCATGATGTCGATTCCACAAATATCTAAATCAATAATTTTAGATATTCGCTCGACCATGGAAATATTGGCAGGGTGAATGATATCGGTGACATCTTCGGCTGTTCCTCCTGTGCTGAGGTTTGCTGTATCTTTCAAAATCAAAAGTTCATCTTTGGGAATCACCGAATCGATGTCGTATCCCGCTAGTTTGATAATGTTGAGCGTAAGTTCGTTTGTGGTGATTTGCGTCAGTACTTTTTCGTGTCCATATCCACGACGTGGATCTTTGTTCACCTCATCAATTAATTCTTGAACGCTTGATTTTCCGTCTCCGATTACGTGAGCGGGCGTTCTTTTTGCTGCAGCTACCAGGACATTATTGATGACCAACAAACGATAATCTTCTCCCGTGATAAATTTTTCGACAATGATTGCGCCATTTTTCGAGCTTGCTTTTGCATGATTGAACGCTACCACCGCATCCTCGTAATTTTGGATGTCGACCGTGATTCCACGACCATGATTTCCATCTACAGGCTTTATTACCAATGGGAAGCCCACGTATTCACAGGCGTCTCCCAAACTGCTTTCTCGGCGAATGATATCACCTCGTGGAACGTCAACATGCGCTTGCTCCAACAAAAATTTCGTGTCTTCTTTATCGCACGCCAATTCAACACCGATGCTGCTCGTTTCGCTCGTTACGGTTGCTTGAATACGTTTTTGATTGGCACCATAACCCAATTGACAGAGTGAGTATTTATTTAATCGGATCCACGGAATACCGCGCGCTTCTGCTTCTTCAATGATGGAACCCGTGCTCGGGCCCAAACGATCAGCCTCGCGCAGCTCTCTCATCGTTTGAATATCGTCCGTCAAGTCGTAAGCTTCACCTTTTATGAGCGCTTCACAGATGGCAACGGCCGTTTTTGCGGCGTATCGACCAACCGATTCTTCGAGGTATGAAAACACAACGCTGTACACACCATCTTCCCCATATCCGCGCGTACGACCAAAACCGGTATCCATGCCAGCTAATGTTTGAATCTCCAGAGCGATGTGCTCAATAATGTGCCCCATCCACGTACCGTCATCAACACGTTTGAAAAAGCCACCTTCGGCCCCTTCCGAACAACGATGCGAATACATGCTCGGAAACATTTCTTTCAACCTATCTGAAAATCCCTCAATTTTGTTCGATGGAAGAACTTCCATTTCCTCCAAATCAAGCACCATCACAATTAACTTATGGCGTCTAACTGACCAATAATTCGGTCCCTTCATTGCATTGATGCTTCTAATTTCCATACAAACTGTTGTTTTTTTTAGGTTGAAAGAATCTAAATATATATATATCTCATGAAAAAATGGATTATTTTTACGGCTTACTCACAATTAACGCAGTTAGATGAATTTTAAGAAGGGAATCTTAATTCCAGTAGGTGGAAATGAAGATAAGGGAATAGAAGATAACGACAGACACACGCTAGATTTTATTGGTGAAGGGATTCTTCATAGAGTGATGATGGAGTCTGGTGGTGTTGATGCGAAAATTGTGGTGATTCCTGCTGCATCGATTATTCCTGTTGAGGTTGGAGAAAATTATTTAAGCGCCTTTGGAACACTTGGATGTAAAAATGTGACAGTATTGGACATCCGATCGAGGGAAGATGCTGAGAGTGATCGTGCTATTGAGCTTATTTCAACCGCAAATTGTGTGATGATGTCTGGTGGTGATCAATCCAAAATCACAGAGAAAATAGGCGGTACCGAAATTCATCAGATCTTAAAACACCGTTTTGAACACGAAGAAAATTTTGTGATTGCAGGAACAAGCGCCGGCGCGATGGCGATGGCTAGTGAAATGATCGCTGGTGGTAGCGCCAAGGAATCGCTGTTTAAAGGTGCTGTGCGCATGAGTGAAGGGTTGGGTTTGATTGAACAACTGACCATCGATACCCATTTTATTCAGCGCGGTCGCTTTGGACGATTGGCGGAAGCAGTGGCAAAATTCCCTCAAACTATTGGTATTGGACTGGCAGAAGATACTGGCTTGGTGATTAAAAATAACACGGCCGAAGTGATTGGATCTGGGATGGTGATTATTTTCGATGGTAGAAAGTTAAAGCACAACAACGAAACAATTCTGAAACAAGGCACTCCAATGTCGTTGACCAACTTGAAAACGCACATCTTGGCAAACGGCGATCGATTTAATATCAAGAAGAAGCAAGTAAAAGTCTTGCCTCTTGAGTCACCATTTACCTATAAATAGCCATTTTTTCCGTTCCATTTGAAGATTTACTAGCACGGTACATTCCTTCGGTATTAAAGGGCATGGCAATCATTCCCTTGGAATCGATGGCAATTAGTCCTCCATCGCCTCCAATTTCTAGTATCCGTTTGTGAATCACTTCATTGGCAGCATCCTGCACCGACATGTTTTTGTGTTCAATTAAACACGCTACATCGTAAGCAACAACTCCTCGGATAAAGAACTCACCACTACCGGTGCAACTGATCGCACAGGTTTTATTGTTCGCATAATTTCCTCCGCCCACCATTGGACTATCGCCCACTCGACCCCATTTTTTGTTCGTCATTCCGCCCGTGGATGTAGCCGCAGCAATGTTCCCATCTTTGTCGCACGCAACAGCGCCAACCGTTCCAAATTTTGAATCTTTTTTGGTAGAATGATCCAACTGAAACGTGTCGCTGTCTTTGATTTCCAGCCATTGTTGATGTCGTAATTCGTCGTGAAAATAAGCAGGATCTTCTAAGGAATAATTCAACTCCTTTGCGAATTGCATGGCGCCATCACCAGCCAAAAATACATGCTCACTTTTTTCCATAACGTCGCGCGCTAAACTCACGGGGTTCTTGATGCCTGTAATCAACGAAACTGCTCCAGCATTTCTGGTTTTTCCATCCATTATACTCGCATCCATTTCGTGCGTTCCGTTTGCCGTAAATACGCTTCCTTTTCCTGCGTTGAACAGGTGACAATTTTCAAGTGCGTTAACCGCAGCTTCCACCGCGTCGATGGCAGTTCCTCCTTTTTCAAGGATGGTATAACCTCCGTCTAATGCCAGTTTTAGTGCCGCGCTGTAGGCTGCTTCCTTTTCTGGACTCATCATTCCTTTTACTAAGGTACCTGCTCCACCATGGATAGCAATTGAAAAAGTTTGCATACTCAATTATTTGAGTGGAAAATTAGTGAATGTATTTGGATTCTGGATTTTTGGATGATTGATCAGTTGGATCGCTGGATTTCGGAAGATAGAAAATATTTATCATGCGTCATCCCGATAGCAATCGGGACAGTCTCCACGCTCTAGTCCTGCCAAAAAAATGTCGTGTCGCTTGGCATCTTTTTCGTCAGGAGCTAATGCGCTCCACCTAGGCGTTGGGTTTTCGGTAGAACAAACGATCGTGGAGTTTAGATCTAAAAAATGGTTTCATTGAGAAGTCCATTGTGCGCTTGGTGTCTTAGTGATTCGTTTGTAGTAACACCTTCATATGTGCGGAACATTTTTTGAACCACTAAGACTCAAAGGGCATAAAGAAAAAGTAGCACGATCGAAAATTCTATAAAATGATTTAAATCAATTAGTAGAAAAACACATTGTAGTTCTGGATCCTAAAGCATCCCCATCAAATCTTCTTTGCTCAGTTGTTTCAAAATACTCGTGTCGGTATGCACCAAATCTTGCACCAGTTGCTTTTTGCGCGATTGCAGTTCCATGATTTTTTCTTCGATCGTGTTGGGCGTGATTAATCGAACTGCCACCACTTTATTTTCCTGTCCAATCCGATGAGCACGATCAATCGCTTGATTTTCGACAGCTGGATTCCACCACGGATCGATCAGGAAAACGTATTCGGCTTTCGTTAAGTTGAGCCCCGTTCCGCCAGCTTTCAGGCTGATCAAAAAGACGCGAATGTTGTCCTTGTCCTGGAAATTATTGACTTGCTCCTGTCTATTTTTCGTTTTTCCAGTGAGGTATGCGTATTCAATTTTTTCTTTTTCCAGGGCGATCTTCACGAGATCCAACATGCCAACGAACTGAGAAAACACCAAAATTTTATGGTTGTCTTTGAGTGAGTTGATTTGCTCCATCAAAACGGTCAATTTCGCCGATTCGTCGCCGTAATATTCGTCGTCGGAGAGGAGCGCGGGTGAGTTGCAAATTTGGCGCAGCTTCATCAGTCCTTGGAGCACATGCAAACTATTTTTATTCAAGGATTCTTGTTCTTGCTTTTTCAGGTAAAGTTGAAATTCTTTCTTGTAGGCATCGTACACGCGTTGTTGTTCCTTCCCCATTTCACAATGCAGAATAACCTCCATTTTTTCGGGTAATTCCTTGGCAACTTGAGTTTTAGTTCTTCGAAGGACGAAGGGATGAATTTTTTTCTGCAACTCAATCGCGCGTTTGTTTTCATGAAACTTATCGATCGGTGTGCTGTACTCGTCCTTGAATCGTTGGGCAGAACCGAACAATCCTGGAAGGGCGAAGGACAATTGCGCGTACAGATCGAAGGTGTTGTTTTCCACTGGCGTTCCCGTCATGAGCAAGCGCTGTCGACCATGGAGTAATCGAGCGGCTTTGTAGCGTTTCGAACTCGGATTTTTTATCGCCTGCGATTCGTCCAATATAATGCAATTGAAATAGTAGGCTTTGAGGTGCTCAATATCCGACAACATGGTTCCATAACTCGTGAGGACGACGTCGAATTTCGAGAAATCAACTGTTTTTGTTTTACGATCTGAGCCGTACACGGTGAATCGCTTCAAATGCGGCGCAAATTTATCCAATTCCACTTGCCAGTTGAAGAGCAAGGATGTAGGGACAACTACAAGGTTTGCTGCTGTTTGACCTTTCTCAATTTGCTGGAGCAAGTACGCGATCATTTGTACGGTTTTTCCCAATCCCATGTCATCTGCCAAAATTCCACCGAATCCAAATTCATCCAAAAAATTGAGCCAGTTCAAGCCTTCTTTTTGGTACTCGCGTAGCGTTGCTTTTAATTTTTTTGGCACTTTCGTTGAAGTGATCGCGTGAAAATTTACCAGTTTTTCGCGGTAATCGTCGAGTTTCAAACTTGCTTCTTCCGAGAGCACTTCTTTTTCGAACAGCTCGTCGATGAGTTGGAAATTGGTGTGGTGCGTTTTGATGAAATCATCTTTGATGACGCCCGCACGGAAATAGGAACCAAACTTATCTACCCATTCTGAAGGCATCACGCCCAAACTTCCATCGCCCAATTTCACATAGCGCGTCTTGTTTAAAACGGCTTTTTGAATTTCCTTCAATCCTGCCTCTTGATCGCCAAAATTCACCTTCGCATGAATTTCAAACCAGTCGATACCCGAGCTCACGGATGTTTGCACGGACATTTTGTGGGCATTCATCCGATTGTTTCGAAGTTGATTGAAGCCTAAAATTGAAAACTCATTTTTTCTCCAATTTTCGAAGGCATCCAAAAACCATCCGCTTTCCAAAAATTCTTGCTTGTGCAAATAGTAAAAATCCGTTTGGTTTTGTTCCTCAAAATCTGGGTGTTGTTCGCGCACCGTTCGAATAAATGCTTGCTCTAAATTTTCTTTACGTTCGATGGAATACATTCCTCCCGCTGGATTTTCCGCAAAAATGGATCGTTTGGACAAAGCCGCGACCTCCGTTTCACCATAGGCAACAACTGGACTAATCAGAATATAATCTTCCGATTCGCTCAGGTAAATCATGTATTCCGAAATCGTATCGAGCGCTTTTTTCTTTACGAGTTGGGCGGGTGCGGGCTTCACGTATTCGTACTTCACCGAGATCGATTGCTCCAGTTTATGCAAAAACTCTTCCTGAAAATTGGCAAATTGTGAGCTGTGAATGAAGAGCTCGTGTTTGTTCTCCGCGAAGAAATTGATCACTCGAATAACGGCAACATTGTCGATCAAATTCAAGGTGTTTCCTTCCCAATAGTACAATTCACCAACGAGCTTGATGCGTTTACCTTCCAACTCTACATTGTCCATTTTAACCGAACAGGTCAACACGTAATAGTCATTTTGCTGTTTCACGAAAATAGCTGCGCTGCTGTCCACTAGTCGTATTTCAATCGGTTTTATCGACTTCGGTGTAATTTTGGACGTTTGAAACCGATCGTTTTGGAAGTAATAGAAGGGAATATTCAGCGGATTTTTGATCAACTGCTTTACCTGATTCAGCTTTTCGCCTCTTTCTTGGTCGTGTTCGTTGATTTTTTGATGAAGCAGCCCCAAGTAAAATGGGAGCACCTCAGGATTCAATGTGGTTTTCATTTCATCCAATATGTCGACCGAAGAAATAGGTGTTTTGATCGTTCCCGCTTTTGTTAATGGTGCTCTCATCCATCTAAAATCTAGCTCATCTGAATACGGATTTTCGGCAACAACAATGAATTGTGTGAAAAGGGCACTTTTTTCTTTTTTAGGGAACTTAAATTCTGGGATTAACTCCTTTTTGAGCGTTTGAATGGTCGTCGAATTCAGGTTTAAGATACTGATTTTAGGGTGAATAAAGATTCTGCCGTTCTCCATGCTGATGGCGAAAATATCATCTATTTTCGTCGGGTTGTTCATCCCGAAATCCTCGGCATTTTTACTTAAAATATCGTAACGGTGGCTATGATCGAAGGACAATTGAAGTTCCTTCACGTCAATTATTTCGAGCAAAAGAAAATTGAGGTGAGCACAAAGCGTTTCTTTATTATTCGAGCAGGAACAGGTCAGGATAACGTTCCCGTTTTTTTGGAGAATGCTAAATCGGGTACTATCTTCTCTCGGATTGTAAAGCGTTCCTGTAAATTGATCCGGTTCCACTTTCGCGCTCCAAATTCTCATATCGTCCCATGCGTAGCGCTTTCGATACGATCGTGAGGACATGTTTTCAATCTCGGATTCGTGCAGCTCCAACACCAACTGATTTTCAAGAATTAGCTGGTCGTCGATGCGGCACAAGCCCGTAAAAGTTGAGTTGTTTTCGCGCTCTTCTTCTTCGGTTTTGTTCATCGCGATTCTCTCATCAGCTTCCACCAAGGCGTGAACGACATGCTTGCACGCCCCAGGATCAGAATAAGGACAGGTGCACGTCGCCTTGGTCACTTTGCGCAGATTGAATTCGATATGTACCGTGTATTTTTTCGATCCTTGAATTACCGCATTCGCAGTACTTGAGTCCATTTCAAAGGATAAAATTTTAGAATCTCGGTAACGTGAGCGAGTCCTAGCAATGGTATTTGTATCGATGAAATTTTGAAAAGGTATAAATTTGAGCGGGATCATTAATGGAATCGAATTTTAACAGATCGAAGTTACGGAAATCTTTTGAGCGCGTGATTACTTTAGTGCGAAGAACGGGTACAATGGAGAAGAACGGATTACGAGAAGCGTGAGTGATGGAAAAGGAAAGCCCACAGTGAGGAACGAGCGAGGACTTGGATTGGATAGCACGGCCTCATTTTCCCATTTTTAATCTCACGCTAAATAAAATGGGAAGTGAGGGCACGCCCAAAAAAAAATCCCCGAACTAGCCGAGGATTTGATAATTATTTAAGGTTGATCTTGTCTAATACTCAAACGTATCCATAAAAGCCGTCGTGAAATTCCCTGATACGAAATCTGGGTTATCCATCAACTTCAAGTGGAAAGGAATCGTAGTTTTCACACCTTCGATGATGTATTCGCCGAGTGCACGTTTCATTTTCTTGATTGCTTCTTCACGCGTTTGCGCTACCACAATCAACTTCGAAATCATTGAATCGTAGAACGGTGGAATCATGTAGCCTGCATACACGTGTGTATCTACACGGATTCCGTGTCCGCCTGGTGAATGGTAGCTTGTGATTTTTCCTGGCGATGGTCGGAAATCATTCCAAGGATCTTCGGCATTGATTCGGCATTGAATGGCGTGCATGGTTGGGTAATGATTATGCCCAGACATTTTTTCTCCAGCTGCCAATTTAATTTGCTCCTTGATCAAGTCGTAGTTGATTACTTCTTCGGTAATGGTGTGCTCTACTTGAATTCGCGTGTTCATCTCCATGAAGTAGAAATCGCGGTTCTTGTCTACCAAAAACTCAACTGTTCCTACTCCCTCGTAGTTCACAGCTTTCGTTGCCTTGATGGCCGCGTCCCCCATGCGCTCACGCAACTCGTCTGTCATAAATGGCGAAGGTGTTTCTTCTACCAATTTTTGGTGACGTCGTTGGATCGAGCAATCTCTTTCCGATAGGTGACATGCGTTTCCGTATTGGTCTCCAGCAATTTGAATTTCGATGTGGCGTGGCTCCTCGATGTATTTCTCCATGTAGATGCCGTCGTTCCCGAAAGATGCAGCAGCTTCTTTTCGCGTACCTTCCCAAGCAGCTTCCATGTCCTCCTCCTTCTTCACGATTCGCATCCCTTTTCCACCTCCACCAGCAGTTGCTTTTAGGATGACAGGGTATTTTACTTTTTTCGCTGTTTTGATGGCATCGTCCAAATCTTTCAACAATCCTTTCGAACCTGGAATACATGGAACGCCTGCCGCAATCATCGTTGCTTTCGCACTCGCTTTATCTCCCATTCCTGCGATTTGCTCAGGCGTCGCACCAATGAACTTGATGTTGTGCTCTTGACACACGCGCGAGAATTTTTCGTTTTCAGAAAGAAATCCGTAACCTGGATGAATAGCATCTGCATTGGTAATTTCCGCTGCTGCGATGATGTTTGGAATCGACAGGTAAGAATCAGCGCTTTTTGGCGGTCCGATACACACTGCTTCATCTGCAAAACGAACAGGAAGGCTATCTTTGTCGGCTGTTGAATAAACAACTACGGTTTTAATACCCATTTCCTTACATGTACGAATCACACGTAGTGCAATTTCCCCTCGATTCGCAATTAATATTTTCTTGAACATTTTCATGTTGCTCTAGCTATATTGTATGAATGCAGATCAAAGCGAATTGCTCCAAATCTACTTTTCAAAAAAGTTATACTTAAGACGGATCTACTAAGAAAAGAGGTTGATCGTACTCTACTGGCGAAGAATCATCCACCAATACTTTTACGATTTTTCCAGACACTTCTGATTCGATCTCGTTGAATAATTTCATCGCTTCGATGATTGCCAATACGTCGCCTGGCTTGATTGTGTCGCCTACACCAACGAATGCATCTTTGTCTGGCCCAGACGAACGGTAGAATGTACCAATCATCGGTGAAAGAACCGTGATGTATTTCGAATCATCGTCTGCTGGAGGTGCTGCTGCCGCTGCTGCCGCCGCTGCTGCCGCTGCCGCTGGGGCAGAAACCGCAGCTACCTGCTGCATTGCTTGAACAGGTGCTTGCTGAAGAACAAATTGTTGAGCTTCTGCTTGTTTCACTTCCGACTTGATGGTAATTTTGAAATCTTTCTGTTCGATCTCTACTTCAGTTACATTTTGTCGCGAAACAAATTTGATTAGATCTTGTATCTCCTTGATATTCATTTTCATTCAGATTTATTTAGTAAAAATACCTATTTTTCGTTGATTGCTTTAAGAATTGTATGCCCATTTCAAGTAAACAGCCCCCCACGTAAATCCACCTCCGAAGGCAGACAAAATTAGATTATCTCCTTTTTTCAATTGACTTTCGTAATCCCACAAGCACAAAGGAAGTGTTCCAGCAGTCGTGTTTCCATACTTTTGGATGTTCACCATCACCTTCTCTTTGGGCAGTCCCATTCGGCTCGCCGTTGCGTCGATGATGCGTAAGTTCGCTTGATGTGGCACCAGCCAATCTACATCGTCACTCGACAAATTATTTTTCTCCATGATTTCAGCCGAAACTTCTGCCATGTTGGTCACTGCATATTTAAACACTTGCTTTCCTTCTTGATGAACGTAGTGCATTCCTTTTTCCACCGTTTCCACAGAAGCTGGATTTGCAGATCCTCCGGCAGGTTGAAGTAAAAATTCTTTTCCGGCACCATCTGCACGAAGAATGAAATCTTGAATTCCCATTCCTTCTTCATTTGGTTCGAGCAATGCAGCGCCAGCGCCATCTCCAAAAATCACGCATGTTGTGCGATCTTTGTAATCGATAATCGACGACATTTTATCGACGCCTATCACGAGAACTTTTTTGTAACGTCCGGTTTCAATGAATTGAGCGCCTGTTGCAAGTGCGTAAATAAATCCAGAGCACGCCGCAATGAGGTCGTAACCCCACGCATTTTTCATTCCCGTTGCAGCACACACAATGTTCGAAGTACTTGGAAACGGATAATCTGGTGTTACAGTTGCCACAATCACCAATTCGATATCTTCTGGATTATTCCCTGTTTTTTTAAGCAGTTTGTTCACCGCTTCAATGCACATGTCAGAAGACGCTCCATCTTTCATGATTCTGCGTTCCTTGATTCCTGTTCGTGAAGTGATCCACTCATCATTCGTGTCAACAATCTTAGAAAGATCTTCGTTTGTTAAGACGTGTTCGGGAAGGTATCCCTGAATTCCTGTAATTGCCGCCGTAATCTTTCCCATAATTAGTTGTATGCTTCATTAATCCTGGTAG
>CALFOS010000203.1 GCA_937919725.1 uncultured Fluviicola sp.
ACGAACATTATTGCTGCGAAAAGTCATGCTTCGAACCAAGCATTTGACAAAAACGATACCGACAATTTTGGATTGCCAAACGAAACTCGAATCGTGCAGCGCGTGGAATACTTGAAGGATGATTGTCTAATAGAAACGGCGGAGGTAACAATGTTTGAGACGAAGATTCAAGTAGACACCATTTGCGATCATCCGTTTTTGAAAAATGGCAGTCTGGACGTGGATCGAATCAAAGCAATGTATCCGGAGGGAACAAAATTTGCTGGTTTCGATCGAATTGAAAAAGAACAGAATAAATCCAAAAAGCAACTTAGAAAGGAAAAAGATTCGAAAAAATTGGAAGCTTTTTGGTTATTGATGATCGGAGGAGGAGTCTTTTTGACGTATTTGTTCATTCCAAAATTCAAGTTGAAAACTTCGTGAGATCGACCTTCAGCATAGGAATTGGCGTTTGGATTTTCCTTTTCGCGCTATTTCTACCTTTTTCGTATCCATTCTTTCCGAATGCAGGGATCGAATTGACGAATTCCTTCGCTGGCGTTACAGAATGGTTGGCTTCAAAATGTGGTGCTACTTTGTGTGTGTCTCCTGCAACTTCTGACTCATCAGCGCAATTTGCTCAATCACAGTTACTCCTAATTTTCGCGCTTACGTTCGCTGTTGTCCTTCGGAATCAAAAACGATTTTCAGAACATCAAATCAAGCAATTTCTGAACACCGCAGCAGCGTACATCCTGTCATTTTTCTTGCTGAAATATGGAATTGACAAGTTGTTCCAATATCAATTTTACGCACCAGAGCCGAACACGCTGTTCACACCACTTGGAATGCTCTCAAAAGACATTTTATTCTGGTCGTCGATGGGGACGAGTGCTGGCTACAACACCTTCATGGGATTGCTGGAAGTCATCCCAGCCTTGCTTCTACTCCATCACCGAACTCGTTTGCTCGGTGGATTGTTTGCTTTTGGTGTTTTGGTGAATGTATTGGCGATCAATTTTAGTTTTGATATTACGGTGAAATTACTCTCGATGTTTTTAGTGATTGTTGCAATCTACGTCATCGCACCATCGCTTAAAAAGCTCTACGCCTTCTTTATTTCTAACTCAGTAGTAGGTGAACAAGCGAAAATTCGACTTGTTTTATCTTCAAAAGCGCGACTGATGGTGAAATCGATCGTAGTGGTTTTACTGTTCACGGAAGTTTTGTTTAGTTATGTCGAAATTGGTTCGATGAATGGACGAACGCGCGAGAAAATTGCTCATTTTGGATCGTATGAAGCGAGTACTCCTGATTCGGCAATTCTTGGCGTGAAAAATTTGAAACGAATTCATGTTCACAGCAAAGGCTATTTGATTTTGGAGGATGAAAACGGACATTTTACCGATTTCGCTATTCGTATTGCACCTGATCAATCTATTTTAGTTCGAAAAAAAAACGCGCGGATTTTTGTCGTGAAAAATGGAACTAAAGCTGAGTTTGACCTTCGAGAAAAGGGGCGAAACCTGAAAATAATTACTCGGAAGATTGATCTAGATGCGCTTCCAGCTCGAGATGATTCGTTTCATTGGACAGTGGATGGCTTGATTAGTGACGAAAAATAATTTGCTAATATCCCAACAATTCGCCCAAAGCCTTCCCAACTTTCTCCGCATTCGGCAACAAAGCCGCTTCCAATTCAGAATTCAATGGAATTGCCGGAGTATCAACCGAACCAACGATAGAAACTGGTGCATCAAGCGCTTTAAAGTTATCGCGTTGAAGGCGTCCTGCCAATCCTAACGTAAAAGATGCTTCAACAGATTCTTCCGTCACCAACATCACTTTGTTGTGCTTTTGAGCGGCAGCATTAATTGCATCAAAATCGAGAGGATTTAACGTTCTCAAATCGATGATTTCAACCTTTCCTTCGAAATTCTTCGCTGCTTCGAGTGACCAATAAACCCCTCTTCCATAGGTGATTATCGCGCAGCTTTCGCCATTTTTAATCGCAGAATCATCCGCTTCAATCACCGTTCGTGCTTTTCCGAATGGAATGATGTATTCTTCGTCTGGTTCCACAGACATCGCACCTTCGGTTCCTTTGATTTTCGACCAATACAAGCCTTTGTGTTCTAAAATCACGACTGGATTCGGATCGTAAAATGCTGATTTCATCAGACCTTTTAGATCGGCACCAGTTGATGGATACGCAACTTTGATTCCTCTGATGTTCGTTAAAATTGATTCGACACTTGAAGAATGATACGGACCACCTGAGCCATAAGCTCCAATTGGAACACGAATGATACAACCAACAGGCCATTTTCCATTCGATAAGTAATAGGAACGGCTCACCTCGGTGAACAACTGATTCAGTCCTGGCCAAATGTAATCCGCGAACTGAACTTCCACGATCGGCTTCAATCCAACAGCTGACATTCCAACGGTTGATCCAATGATAAATGCTTCTTGAATCGGAGTATTGAACACACGATCGTCACCAAACGTCTGTGCTAAAGTCGCAGCCTCACGGAAAACTCCGCCCAATCGACCGCCAACATCTTGACCGTAAAGCAACGCTTCTGGATGCTTTGCCATCAGTTCGCGTACAGCAAACAAAGCCGAATCGACCATGACGGTTTTTTTCTTTCCTGCTGGAGATCGCTCACCTTTCTCTTCTGTGATGGGAGTTGGAGCGAACATGTGATCTTGAATTGAATCCGGACTCGGATCTTCCGCGTTCAATGCTTTGTCGTATTCAGCGTCGACCAATTTTCGCGTGTCTGCCTCTATGTTGATCAAATCCGCCAAATCTACGCCTGCATTTTCCAAGCGCGTTTTCAATTTTGGATAGGGATCCTGCTTCGCAGCTTCCTCCAAATCGTCGCGGTACCATTCTTTTCGCACACCAGATGTGTGATGCCCGAGCAATGGAACTTTCGCGTGAATAATGAACGGACGCCGTTCTTTCCGAACAATATCAAATACTTCTTTCACCGTTTGAAACGAAAGATCGAAATCACTTCCATCAATCGTTCGAACCTCTAAACCTGTAAATCCTTTTGCGTAAGTCGTTATGTCTTGAGCGCGCGTTTCTTCCGCATTCGCCGAAATATCCCAGCCGTTGTCTTGCACCAAAAAAACGATTGGATATTGCTTCAACGTCGCCATTTGGAACGCTTCAGAAACTTCACCTTCGGTGCAACTTGCATCGCCGAGCGAACAAACGACCACGGGATTTTCACCGCCAAAATCTTCCGCTAAACCTTGACTTTCTTTGTACTGAACTCCCATCGCAATACCCGTAGTTGGAATCGCTTGCATCCCCGTCGCCGAGGATTGATGGATGATTTTCGGCATATCATCACGATTCAAGGAAGGATGACAATAATAGGTTCGACCGCCTGAAAACGGATCCTCTTTCTTAGCGAAAACTTGAAGCATTAATTCGTAGGGCTTCATTCCGATTCCCAACAAAATTGAATCATCACGGTAGTATGGCGACACCCAATCTTGGGGCTTCAACTGCATTCCAACGGCCAATTGAATTGCCTCATGTCCACGCGATGTTGCATGCACATATTTGGATGTCACTTCCTTGTTCTCCTCGTACTTTTCCGCCAATGTTTTTGCGGTGCACATCAATTTAAATCCCTTGATCAAGGTTTCTTTTGACGTTGTACTTTCCATTTCCTTTGTTTTTGCAGTTGTTGATGCCATAGTTAGCTGACTCCTTTTGAATTTCAAATATACGGAATCTGTTGTAGTCTGATCGATTTTCCCTTAAGAACCGCTCTCATGCCGCAAGCAAAACTCTACAGACTCAATCATTTTAGAATCCTTGCTTCTACTTATTGTTCTCAATGACGTACATCAACACTTTTTCCATCAAGTGAACACGGTCTTTTCCCCGGACATTGTGCTGGTGCATTGGGTATGGGAAGAAATCCATTTGAATTCCGAGCTCAACAAATCGCTGAACGAGTGACAAATTATGTTGCATCACGACCACGTCATCCACCGTTCCGTGAATCAGCAACAAATCGCCTTTCAATTTGTCGGCATGCGTCATCAGTGAAGCGCGTTCGTAGCCTTTTGGGTTTTCTTCTGGTCGATCCATGTAACGCTCTCCATACATGATTTCGTAGTATTTCCAATCGGTTACCGGTCCTCCCGCAACGCCAACATTAAATGTCCCTGCTTCGCGAAGCATCAGTGAAGTTGTCATGAATCCACCAAATGACCAGCCGTGCACTGCCAAGCGATTTCCATCCACATGCGTCAAGGTTTTCAGGTACTTCACACCCGACATTTGATCTTCCATCTCTACTGTTCCGAGTTGGCGGTGAATTTGAGATTCGAAGACAAAACCACGCTCGCCCGAACCACGATTATCGACCGTGTACACCAAATATCCTTGTTCAGCCATCCAGTACATCCACAAGCTTGCGCCGTCGAGCCACGAATCCGTGATCATTTGTGCGTGTGGTCCTCCGTACACATAGACAAGAACTGGGTACTTTTTAGCTGGATCGAAGTTAGATGGCTTGATGAGGCGGGTGTACAATTTGGTTCCGTCTTTCGCCGTCAATTCTCCGATTTCACACGTCCCAATTTTGTAATCCATTAATGTCGTTGTTGCGCTATTCAACTTCTCAACTATTTTTCCTTTTAAATTGATGATCCAATCTTCACCAGGATTGTCATGACTCGAAAATTGATCGTGAAAATATTGACCGTCAGTTGAAATTTCGACTACGTGAGTTCCCTGCGCACGTGTAAGAATTCCAAAATTTCCTTTCAAATCAACGTAATACACCTGCGTTTCCAGCGGTGAGCCTTCCCCAGTAGTAGTGTAGAACAATTTTCCAACGTTGAATTCCAAAATATCTTTCACCACAAACTTATGCGCAGTGAGTTGTTTGATCAAATTTCCTTCAGAATCATAATAATAGAGGTTGTTGAATCCGTCTCGCTCCGATATCCACACAAAATTATTCGACGCTGCAATAGGGAAAAATGCTGGATGTTCTGGCTCAACCCATTTGTCATTTGTTTCTTCGAAAAGTGTTTTGACCAGTTTTCCACTTTCAGCATCAAAAACGTGCAACCACATGTGGTTTTGATCGCGGTTTACTTCGGCAATCATTACACATTTATTATCTGGCGTCCACGAAAGATTTGTCAAGTAGTTTTCTTCTCCATGTTGCGGAGAAATAAACGCTGTTTTTCGCGTTGTGAGATTGAAAATTCCCACTTTCGCGCGCTCCGATTTCTGCCCAGCCATCGGATATTTGATTGAGATCAATTCGCCTGGTGTTTTACTGTTGTCGAGCAGAGGATAATCGTGAACGTTCGTTTCGTCCTTTTGATAGTAAGCAATCGAACCGCCATCTTTCGACCAAAAAAGTCCACCCGTAATTCCAAATTCGCTACGCGCGATCGCTTGACCAGACACGATATTTTTATCCGAATTATCGGTCACGATAATTTTAAATCCTGAACCGGAGTTCACGTATAAATTGTTTCCGCGCGTATACGCTACATTTTGCGTTGCGTCATGAAATAACGCATTTTCGGAATCATCACTTAAGGAATGAATCAATTTCCCAACTTCCTCCACTGTATTATATTCATAGTACTTCTCTCCATCATTCACCCAAAAAGCATTTTCATCTTTCCATTTTAAGTTAGAAAACCACGATAATTCCGACCCGAGTTTTTCATTCAATGTTTGAATGGTAATCAACTCGCGAGGTGCTGTATTCCGAACCGAAGCCTTCATTAAAATTTGATAATTCGAACTTAAAAAGGTGTAGCAATCCGAATTGGGTACCCATTGAAACATGTTGAGGTTTGTTGGTGCAAAATTCCGGTACTGCTGAAGTACGGCATCATTCAAGGTCAATTCCTTTTTGTCGACTATGCCGCCTTGCGCAAAAGTGACTGTTCCCAGAATAAAAAATGAAAGGCAAAGGAGAATTCGATTCATCATAGCTATTGAATTTTTTGGTACTCAAAGATAAGGAACGAAAAGCAATTAATTGTGATTCGATGCAAGAAGACCCATTTCACTCAATAATTTCGGCTATTTTTGCAGAAAAGAAACAAGAACATGAAGCACATTACACTCAGCAGCATCGAGAAAGCGATCCAAAAAGTAGATAATCTCGACGAAGACGAACTAGAACGCATTGCAGAAACCTACGCGATTGCTCAACAAGTTTTGCTGGGTTATGTGATGTCGGCAGCAGTGGAATACGACAACGAGCAACTCGAAGGATTGATCATTTATTACTATTGTTTGATCTGCGAAGCCTTTGCGCAAGAAGGTGTTTTGTTGAATGAAATTGTGGAAGCCGATATCGATGCGTTCGAAGAAGGTTATTTTGCGATGCTGGACGAATATTTCGAGAGTGAGGAAGAAGAAGTGATCAACGATTTTTGTGATCAACCTGAACTTACGCGCTTTATGATGATTGAAGTGAGCACCGACGACGAAGACGGAACTTCCCTCAGCGACGATACAGCGACACAACTTTTTATCGTGACTTTAGCGATGATTTCCTTGATGAATACATCGATCAAAGCATAATCTTTGATGACTCCCAAAGCAATAGTCGATGAAATGATGCGACTCGATTCCTTTAGTCAATGGTTAGGAATTTCCATTGATGTGATCGAAAAAGGACGCTGTGAATTATCTTGCACCGTGAATGATCAGATGCTGAATGGACATCAAATTGCCCACGGAGGAATCACCTATTCACTCTCCGATTCTGCTTTGGCCTTTGCCTCTAACGCTCACGGAATAAAAGCTGTAAGTATCGAAACTTCTATTTCCCATGTGTATTCAGTGATGTCAGGCGACAAGCTTCGCGTGGTGTGCGAAGAAAGTTACCGCGGAAAAACAATTGGCATTTACCACGTGAGTATTTTCAATCAAAACGATGTGTTGGTTTCTCGATTTAAGGGAACGGTGCATATTTCTGAGAATGTTTGGGGGTGAAATCTACCTCCATGAATCTAGTTCATTTCTTTTGCATTTTATTATGCTCGCATAAAACTTTTTAGTATTTTTGGCTGGCTTTGAAGAAAGAAAAAAGCGAATATGGCCGAAACAGAAAAAAAGTACCTAGTAGATTTCGCGATTCGCCACTTGTGGCATAAAATCTCCCGAATGTACAATCAGCAGGCAAATCAACGCGGTTTGACCATGTCGATTGGTTTCATTTTGCTCAATATTGATAAGGAAGGAACGCCCAGCACACAGCTCGGGCCCAAAATGGGAATGGAGCCAACAAGCTTATCGCGTACCCTCAAAACAATGGAGGATAAAGGGTTAATTCGACGTCAAGCTGGAAATATTGACAAACGAAAAGTACTTATATTCCTCACCGAAGAAGGATTAGAAAAGCGGAGAATGACGCGTGATTTCGTGTTCGATTTCAACAACACCCTCATGGAAAGTATTCCGAAAGGTAAACTGAAAACCTTCTTCGAAGTAGCAGAAAAACTCGACTCATCGATCGATTTAGAATTAAGTAGATTACAATTAAAATTTTCAAATGAATAGACATATCCGAAAAGTTGCCGTCTTGGGTTCTGGTGTGATGGGATCACGAATCGCATGCCACTTTGCCAACATCGGCTGCGAAGTTTTGCTGTTGGACATCGTGCCAAGAGAACTCAATGACGCTGAAAAGAAAAAAGGAGTTTCTACGGATTCACCCGCATTCAGAAATAGAATTGTGAACGATGCTTTGCAATTCGCATTAACATCTAATCCTTCACCGATTTACCGCAAGGCATTCGCTTCACGCATTGTTATTGGAAACTTCAACGATGACATCTCGAAAATTTCCGATTGTGATTGGATCATTGAGGTGGTCATCGAACGCTTGGACATCAAGCAACAAGTATTCGCAAACGTGGAGAAATACCGCAAGGAAGGGACGCTAATCACTTCGAATACATCTGGAATTCCAATTCACATGATGTTGGACGGGCGCAGCGACGATTTCAAAGCGAATTTCTGCGGATCGCATTTCTTCAATCCTCCGCGCTATTTGCAATTGTTGGAGATCATCCCTACACCGGAAACTTCACCTGAAGTTGTCGATTTCTTGATGGATTACGGTCAACGTTTCCTCGGAAAGAAAACCGTTTTGTGTAAAGATACGCCTGCATTCATTGCGAATAGAGTCGGAGTTTACTCGATCATGTCGCTCTTCCATGCCGTAAATGAAATGGGATTGACCGTGGATGAAGTCGATAAATTGACTGGTCCCATAATGGGTCGTCCAAAATCTGCTACGTTCCGAACGTGCGACGTCGTTGGATTGGACACGCTGGTTCATGTGGCAAAAGGATTGAAAGATAATTGTCCGAACGACGAAGCAAATCACTTGTTCGACATACCCGATTATATTTCGAAAATGGTCGAAAACAACTGGCTTGGATCGAAAACAAATCAAGGATTTTACAAGAAAGTGAAAGACGAAAGCGGCGGGAGTCAAATTCTATCTTTGGACCTGAACACATTGGAATACACTCCAACAGAGCGCGTGAGTTTCCCAACTTTGGAAATGGCGAAACCGATCGACGACTTGAAACAACGCACAAAAATGTTGTTGATGGGAATGGACAAAGCAGGCGAATTCTACCGCAAGATTTTCGGAGGATTGTTCGCGTATGTTTCGAACCGACTTCCAGAAATTACGGATGACCTCTACAAAATCGACGATGCACTGAAAGCAGGATTTGGTTGGGAACTTGGACCATTTGAAACGTGGGACATCCTCGGATTGGATCAAGGATTGAAACTCATCGCTGACAACAATAAGGAAGCAGCAGCATGGATCGCTGAAATGAAAGCCGCTGGTTGCAGTACCTTCTATAAAGTTGAAAACGGAACCAAGCGTTACTACGATACACAATCCAAATCATACCTTACCATTCCAGGAACGGAAGATATGGTGATTTTGGACGCACTTCGATCTGAAAACAAGGTGTGGGGCAACTCAGATACTACATTGGTCGATATAGGCGATGGCATTCTCAACTTAGAATTCCACACAAAAATGAACACGATTGGCGGTGGAGTGATCGAAGGAATCAACAAAGCAATTGATCTCGCAGAAAAAGAATACCGTGGACTTGTTATCTCGAACACGGGACAAAACTTCTCTGCTGGAGCAAACGTTGGAATGATCTTCATGATGGCAATCGAGCAAGATTTCGATGAATTGAACTTCGCCGTGAAAGCCTTCCAAGACACCACAATGCGTATTCGTTACTCGAATATTCCTGTCATCATCGCGCCACACAACATGGCACTTGGTGGAGGATGCGAAATTTCGATGCACGCCGATAAAGTGGTTGCACACGCAGAATTGTACATGGGACTCGTTGAGTTCGGTGTTGGATTGATCCCAGGTGGAGGTGGAACGAAGGAATTCGCCAAACGACTTTCAGAAGAATTGCACGAAGGCGATATCCGCATCAACCGTTTGAGAAGTCGTTTCCTAACGGTCGGTCAAGCACAAGTTTCAACTTCAGCATACGAAGCATTCGACCTCGGTTACTTACGAGAAGGAATCGACGAAGTAGTTGTGAGCCGCGAACATCAATTGACCCGCGCGAAAGAAGCAGCGGTAGCAATGGCAAACGAAGGATATATAGCACCAAAACGCGAGAAAAACATAACTGTACTCGGACAAGAAGGATTGGGAATTGTATACGTTGGAGCGAACTCCATGCTTTCTGGAAATTACATGTCAGAGCATGACAGAGTAATTTCTGAAAAACTAGGATACGTGCTTTGTGGAGGAGATTTATCTGAAATGACCGTTGTTACTGAGCAATATCTACTCGACCTTGAGCGAAAAGCATTCTTGGAATTGTGTACTGAGAAAAAGACACTCGAGCGATTGGAGAGTATTGTTAAGAAAGGGAAGATATTGAGAAATTAAATTAGAGGATTGGATTTCTGGATCTTTGGATTGTTGGATTAGCTTCTTGCTTCGAACAAATCCAAAAATCCAACGCGAAGCGTCTAAAAATCCAAAAATCCAAATTACAAAACAATGAAAAGAGCATACATAGTTACAGGATATAGAACGGCAGTTGGAAAAGCTGGACGTGGTGGATTTCGATTTTACCGACCAGATGATTTAGCTGCAGATGTGATTAAGCATATTATGGAGCAGGTACCACAACTCGACAAGACACGTATCGATGATGTCATGGTTGGGAACGCGACTCCGGAAGCTGAGCAAGGCCTGAATCTAGGTCGAATGGTTTCCTTAATGGGATTGGACACGGACAAAGTTCCAGGTGTTACTGTTAATCGTTACTGTTCGTCAGGATTGGAAACAATAGCAATGGCGCAAGCGAAAATCGAAGCAGGAATGGCGGATTGCATCATAGCAGGTGGTGTGGAGTCGATGTCGGTAATGGCAATGGGTGGATGGAGAATTGTTCCAAACGCGAGAGTTGCAAAAGAAAATCCGAATTGGTATTGGGGAATGGGGTTAACGGCTGAAGCAGTTGCGACACAATATGGGATTTCTCGTGAAATGCAAGATGAGTTCGCAGTGAAGTCACATGCAAAAGCAATTGATGCGATCAACAATGGTCGTTTCCAAGATGACATCGTTCCAGTGAATGTAGAGCATATTTTCTTGGATGAAAACGAAAAACGCCAAGTAAACAATTACATCGTTGATACTGATGAAGGTCCACGTGCTAGTTCTGTTGAAGCGCTGGGTCGATTAAGACCAGTATTCGCTGCGAATGGATCTGTTACGGCTGGAAATTCATCTCAAACATCTGATGGAGCAGCATTCTGCTTGGTGATGTCGGAAGAAATGATGAAGGAATTAAACTTGGAACCTATCGCACGTTTGGCTTCGTACTCAGTTGTGGGTGTTGAACCAAGAATCATGGGAATCGGACCGATTGATGCCATTCCAAAAGCAATCAAACAAGCAGGATTGACATTAAACGACATCGACCTATTCGAATTGAATGAAGCATTTGCTTCTCAATCGTTGGCGGTAATTCGAGAAGCAGGATTGAATCCAGACATCGTAAACGTGAACGGAGGCGCGCTCGCACTCGGTCACCCACTCGGATGTACTGGAGCTAAATTGTCTGTCCAAATCATGAATGAATTGAAACGCAGAAAACAGAAATACGGAATTGTGACCATGTGTGTGGGTACTGGACAAGGTGCTGCAGGCGTGATCGAGATGATGTAACTTCTCCGATTACCTGAAATAAAACCTCATAAGACCTCTGTAAAATCTACCAATCGAGGCACAATAAAATTTAATGCCGCAGTTTACTATTTGTAAATGAGGGTATTAAATTTTTGAAGTAACAAAGAGTAGTGGGTTTTACCGAGGGCTTCTTATCTTTGTCCTTCCTTTTGAGTAGTTCCGACGAACGATTCAATCGGAAGGACTTTTTTATTTTTAAAATCTTGATGCATACGCATCGGCTTATCATGAAAAAAATCATTTCAAACGCATTAAAATCTGCTGGATTCGACCAATTATTGGACATCCAAACCGAAAGCATCTCCGAATTCAGCAAAGGAAATGACCTTGTGGTTCTCTCGAAAACAGGGTCTGGAAAAACGCTTGCTTTTCTACTACCAATGTTGAATGAACTTGATTTGGAAAATGACTCGGACGTTCAAGCCATCATTCTATCGCCCACGCGCGAATTGTGTTTGCAAATCGAAAAAGTATTTAAATCGCTGAAAACTGGATTGAAAGTCACCACTTGCTATGGTGGTCACGCGATGCGCATCGAAAAAAATAGCTTGTCGGAAACGCCGAGTATTATCATTGCAACGCCCGGCCGATTGACAGACCATATCCGACGCGAAAATGTCGACTTATCGACTACCAAATTTCTCATCGTCGATGAATTTGATAAATGTTTGGAATTCGGTTTCTCGGAAGAAATTTCGGCTATCTATTCTGAATTCCAACATCTGAAACAACACATTTTCACCTCCGCGACACGAATCGAAAGCTATCCCGATTTTATTGAATTCAAGAATTTGGTGACCATTGATCACATCAAAGACGATACAACACTCGACCTGATTGAATACGGAGTTCACTCAGAAGGAAACCTTCATTCTACCCTAGAATTGTTGATCAACTCCTTCGGACAAGAGCGTAACATGGTATTCGTGAATTACCGCGAAGTCTGCGACGATTTGCTTGATCATCTCACCGAATGCGGTATCGTGTGTGCTGTTTATCACGGTGGTCTAGACCAAGAAACCAGAGAACGTGAATTGATCAAGTTTTCCAACGGCAGTGCGAATACGATCGTCTGCACCGATTTAGGTTCTCGCGGACTCGATATTCCAGACGTTAAGCACATTGTCCATTTTCAATATCCATCGAGCTTAGAAGCATTCACACACCGAAAAGGTCGTACGGCTCGTATGGAAGAGTCTGGTTTTTCGTATTTGTTCACTTCGAATGAAATGCAACTCCCAGAATACATAATGCCGCCAAAGCAAAACTATACGTTCAAACCACAAGCTTCTCAACTGCCCGAATTTGAAACGATTTACATCAGCGGAGGAAAAAAAGAGAAGATCGGTAAGATTGACATCGTTGGATTTTTCTCGAAAATTGGAGGTCTGAACAGCAAAGAAGTTGGATTGATCGACGTGAAGGATCATTTGTCGTATGTGGCAATCAAGCGCTCGAAGGTGGCACAAACGCTTCGCAACATCAAAGGAGAAAGACTAAAAGGGAAGCGTATGAAGATTGAGCGATCGATGTAAGATCGATGATCTGAATTTCCGATGGCCGATCATCTAAAGATCACTATCTAGTGAAAATAGTATCAAAATTAGTCGTGTATTTTATGACCCAATCGAGTTCGAGTAATTCTCCGAAAGCTTCTATTACTTGTAATATTCAATAATCGTTTTTTCGGCCTTCTTATTCTGAACAGCAAACGACTTATCTCTTGATCCGCCAGCTGACTCATGATGCGGATACCATTTCCATAGAAAACCTCCTGCATAATTTTCATCCTTCCAAAACACATCGTAGAGCGCCTTCAGAGCGAGCTGTTGTGCTTTCTCATCCATTTTACCCGTATCGGAATAATCCCATGGCTGAATGGCGCAGGAACTAACACTGCTATAACCGTACTCCGTAAACAGAATTGATTTCGAAAATTTGGCCGACAGCGCATCCATCTGTTTTTTATGCGGCTTCCATCCTTCTACCAATTTTGGGAGGCACCGCTTCTCCTTCGTAGCGATAGGAAAATAAGCATCGACACCGATGAAATCGAGAGCGTCCCAAAAAACAACGTCCTCATACTCGTCCCAGTTCGCTGCGTAGGTTAACTTTCCGGAATAAATAGTGCGTAGTTCGGCTATCAACCCTCTCCAATAATTCGGTCTAAGCTCCACAAAATGTTTTAATTCAGTGCCAATGCAGATCATCTCCACATTCTCCTCAACAGCCAAATTAGTGAAGGCAACAATGTATTTACGGTAACTTTCTTCAAACTTTAACCAATCTTCTTCCGATTCCATCAAAATTGTTCCAGTATACGTTCCATGTCCGATCCAGATTTGTGGTTTAAGCATTACCGCAATGTCCTCGGCATGAAATTCGTGGATGTAATTTCGGACCCCTTCAATTCGCTCGCCCTTCCACTGCCAATCTAGGTCGAATGACAATTCGGGTGAGGTATGTGATGGCATAAATGCGAATGGAATCGCGGCTGCCCAATTCGTGCCAACTGCCTTCATCGGGAGAACATGTGATGAATCGATCGTGCCATTAATGGCAACCATGCTCAATCCATTTAGCTTTGTCCAAGGCGTTTCATCTTTTGCTTGAGAGAATGAGAATACTCCGAGAAAACCTAAAATCATTAAAATCAATCCAATTCGTATCATACTAAATATAATAGGTGTG
>CALFOS010000204.1 GCA_937919725.1 uncultured Fluviicola sp.
GCAAGTAATGTTTTCATTTCAGAGAGATTTAATGAATACTATGTACACATAATATTCTCCTGTGAAATTGGTTACGTGCTTTTTGAAACTTTTTTTCTTACCTCGCTCCATTGTAGGTTTACGACTATCGAAAATGGAATCAAGTAATTGGGCTAAGTCCTATTCGGCTTCCTCGAGTAGTCAATTAAATTCACTCAACTTAAAAGAAGTGCGACCAACGGCAATGTGTGTTTTGTCCAGTTGCTTGTTAAAACGATCGATTACGGTGCTTGCTTGCTCGCGCGACAAATATTTCCCTGCCAAAACGTTGATTTCATTCTTGAAAGCCATCAAGATGGCATGCGTTCGATAGGCTGATAAAATATCGTTTTTCGTCAAGCCGTATTTCGCCATGGCGGAGTTCATCGTTTCGTTGGTAATCGCGATGGACGAACGCACTGGATCGGTAAACGAGTTCACGTTCACTTGAATATTTCGTCCCATGTTGACGAATAATTCCGATTTGCGCAAGCGCATGAAGCTAGAATCCATTTTTGTGATCGCTGATTCTCCGGGATAGCGTGTCAATTCTTCAGGGTTCATCGCTTTTACGGTTTGGGTTCCGTTCCAATTTCCAATTCCTTGTCCACGGCCGATGATTTCAAACTCCACTTTTTTATCAAGCAGTCCTTCAAAAAAGACGGTGAGTGCAACGCTGTCTTTGTCGGTGAAAAGCGATTTGGGTAATTTCCATTGATCGGAGGCAAATACGTCGTTCAATTCGAGTTTGATCCGCGCGTCGTAGTTCGGTGCTGCGTCAATCAGGTTGATGTGCATCATCACTTCGTCGGCATTTTTGGAGAGCGAGGATTCCGGAATGGCGATCAATCGAATTTCAAAATCTTCCACTTTCCCCGAGGGTTTGAATTGAAATTCTTGCGTTAAAACGTCAAATGTGGTCGAATCTTCGAAGGTATAAAGTCCGTCTTTTTCGGTGAAACTCGCCCAGCGAAATCCCATCAGCGCTTTGTAAGTGTCCAATTTTCGCTGATATATTGCCATGAGGTCGATCGCTTCTTGTTTTATAATTTCCAATTCGACGATGTTCTTTTTGTATCCTTCGTATTGAGCGTACAATCCGACAATGGTGTTTTGAATTTTCTTGCGTGTTTTTCTGCTCGATTCAGTGGTGGGCGTTCCGTTAAATGTTCCCGTTCCTGCTTTGGTCGCGCGCCGTTTCGATTTCTTCACTTGTCGCGATGGTTTGCTAAAGGTAGTGATGGGCGAAAATCCGAGGTCGGAATATTCTTTTTCTTTCTTTTCAATTTTGAGTTCGGTTTGATCGCGCTTTTTTTCGTTGTAGTCTATCCAAAAATCGAAACCTTTTTTACCATAAATCATGTCGTTGATTTTGGCAATCTTATTGAATTCTAGATCGTTGATAATGCTCTGAAACGTTGTTCCGCTCGAAAAAGTAGAATCGGGCGACAAAAACCGCGTTTTTCCTGAACCGAAGAGGTGATAACTCAGACCATTTTTTTCGAGGACAACGGTGGTTTGCTTTTCGGTGTTGTAGCCCCATACGTCAAAGTGAATGTTGGTATGGCGGTTGTTTCCTACAGTTTTAAAATCCTTTGTCACGAAGCGTTGTGGCTCAATTTTCGAGATCGTTTTTTTCTTTTCTTCGCTTGTTTCGATGTAAAGCGAGTAGGGGAACAATCCAACAGCTTTGGGCAATCCTTTGTTCCAACGACCGTTTTCGTCTTTTTCGCGTTCTTCGAGCATGCCCGTGGTGCTGCTTCCATCTCCAGCGGCTACGAGTGCGTTCACAAAGGTCTCAGCCTGACCACCAAGTGCACGGTAAATTTCTTCGGCGCGAATATCAATGTAGGTTTCCACGGCATAATTGATGGCATTGAGCGTAGCCAATTGATCGTTTTCATCCAAGAATCGGAGCGACTCCATCATGGCAACTTTGTCGTCGAGCGTCAGCGTGGGATTCATCACTTGTTGCAACTTCGGATGTGGTTTTTGCTCGCCGTCTTTCATTTTTAGCGCACTCACTGGAAGATTGAGCATCAGTAATTGCTCGAATTGATCGTATTCGTTTTGGTATTCTTTCAAATCGTCTGGGTCGAAGCGCTTGGCGAGCAAGGTTTTGTTCAGTTCCCACAAGGCCATTTTGTTCGCTGCTTCGGCAATCAATCCTTTGGGCGATTTCGCAATTTCTTCTTTCCGAATTATGAGTGCATCGGGTTGGTTGATGATGAGGAGTTCGATGGAATCATAATTCAGTGCACCATTCGAAAATTTTATTTGTGGTCCTTGATAATCGAAGTAACGTCCAAAATTTTGATCAAGAATAGGACTTTTCTTCACGATGTGAAAAAGATAGGCGCGTTCTTCGGGCGTTAAACCTTCATTCACTTGAGCGTATGAAGGCGTTGAAACGGAAAAAAGTAGAATGAAAAAGAGTAAAAGTTTTACCATAGAATTATTGCGTTACTCGAATATAAGCAGAAAACTTGCCAAATGTAACACTACGGTCTAAATCTATCAACAATAAATCGAGCATTAAAAAATCCCGATCCATCAGCTGACGGATCGGGACTAGAAGTTAGTCGTATGAGTAAAAGTTATTGTTTCACGATCATTTTCGTACCTGAAACTCCATTACTTGTCACCTTCAAAAGGTACATGCCAGTGTTATACTTCGAAAGATCAATCGACGTGCCATTGATAGCCTCTTTTGTGAACAACATACGTCCGCTTTGGTCGAATACCGCTGCAGTTGCGTTTGCGTCAAATTCTCCTTTTAATGTTACCAAGCCAGAAGTTGGGTTTGGATACGTTTCAAATGTGATCAATTCGTTAGAGAACAAACCAACAGAGTTAGTTGGATTAACTTTCGAAAGTACGATTGAATTATCTGCCAATGGAAGTCCTCCTCCTGGCTGTTGAATCAACAAACGAGACAAAGTAAGAACCGGTAAATTCGCGTTGGCGATGTCGTAGTACTCGTATTGTGTACGAACGATCTCCAAATCACCGAACAACTGAATATTCGTTGTAGATGTATCGATCATTTTGTACCGAATGGCGTTTAGTACTGTAGAACCATCTGGTAGAAGGAGTGTACCTTGACCATCGATCCATGCTTGACAACTTCCAGCTGCGGCAGGATTCATAGGAAGACCATTGAACTCAAAGTACAAAGTACCAGCATAGTCGTCAGATAATGAACTTCCATTCGCAAATGGGTACTCCACTAATTTTTCTTCATCGGTATCGAAAACAGCAACCAATTCGCCAAAAGATGGCTCGTTAAATACGAATCCTTGAGAAACACGTTCTGTAGAAGTTGAGTTGAAATAAGTCGTAAGCGAGTTTTCTACTTTAATTGTTTTAGTAGATGTAGGGAAAGACATTGCATTTGGAGTAGTTGTTGCGTCCTCAATCGTCACGGTTCTCATCACGCCGTTGTACTTTTCTAAAGTGGAGTAGTTCCAAGTAACGCCCGCACCGGTGGTCCCAACGTAGGTGTTCGCAAATGAGTCACATAAATACATGTCTTGCATTTCACCAATTGCTGGTTCATTCGCTTGTGTTAAACTTTGTGCCAAGCCAGTAAATGAATAGGCCAATGTAGCAACGAGTATTATTCTTTTCATAGGATTTAAAATTTGTCAAACTTATTAATTTTCAAGCAGAAAGACAAAAGCAAAATGTGATCTCTTAAAATCCAACAAAGCAATTATCTTTGCACCTTAAACGAGGAAAGAGTGAAAATGGTTGGTGAATCTACCTTTAAAAAGTACGTTTGGATCAGTTTAGTCTGTTTCTTAGGCATTTCTGTATTTTTCGGAGTGCAAATTACGAAGTTGAAATTCGATTACGATTTCGAAAAATTCTTTCCAATCGACGATAAGGAAACTGATTTTTTCTTCGATTATCGTGGGAAATTTGAATCAGACAATGATTTTTTATTGATATCGATCGAAAATAACAACGGTGCTTTCGAGAAAAATTTCCTTCAACGAGTAGATGGCCTCGCAAAAAAGCTCAAGAAGGAAGAATATGTTCAATTCGTCACCTCTGTTACCGAGATGGAAGAGCAGTTTTTCCACATGGGTGGCTCGACTACCAGCAAAAAATACATCGACTTCTCCGATTTTGACCGCGAGCGTGACTCGATCCGTATTTTCGATAAGGAGGAAATAATCAACTCACTTGTTGCAGAAGACGGGAAATCGGTTTGTTTGTTCATCCGACACGAAGATTTTCTCTCCAAAAAGAAGAGCGATGTGCTCATTTCGGCTATTCAGAAATCGATCGATAAGCAAAAGTTTGATAATTACCGAATCGCAGGTCGCTCGATCGGGCAGCGATATTACATCGATAAAATGTCGGTGGAGATGGTTTTCTTCGTTGGATTAAGCGCCATCCTAATCGTTGGATTCTTGTTTTTAGCCTTCAAGTCGGTGTGGGGAGTGCTCATTCCGCAAGTTGTTATCTTCGGTGGAATGGTTTGGGTGATTGGAGGAATGGCAGCATTCGACGAGCCGATCAATATTATTCTCATCGTTCTTCCATCGATCATGTTTATCGTATCCATGTCGGATGTGATTCACCTTGTTTCGCGCTATTTGGACGCACTCAGGGATGAAGATTCACCGTTTGAGGCAATAAAAGTGGCCGTTCGCGAAGTTGGATTGGCAACCTTGCTCACCTCAGTTACCACCGCTGTCGGTTTTTTCACGCTCTATTTTGTCCGGGTTCAACCCATTCAGATATTTGGAATTGTAATGGGGATAGGTGTGCTGGTGGCATTTGTGTTAACCTTTCTCACGCTTCCCGCCTTATTCTACATCTTCCCAGGACCAAAATTCGTACGGAAGAATAAAGAGGCACATTTCTGGAAAAAATACCTTCAAAATTGGTTCATGCTGATCCTAAAACACCGGAGAAAAGTGCTTTTTGGTGCGCTTGGGATCGTGATTTTAAGCTTGGTTGGAATTTCGCAAATGTCGAGCAACAACTTCCTGATGGACGATTTAAGTCCGAATGAGCCGCTGAAGCAGGATTTCGATTACATGGATCAACATTATGGAGGTGTTCGTCCATTCGAGCTTTCGGTAACGTTGAAAGATCCAAAATTAAAGGTGTGGGATTTGGAAGTGCTTCAACAAGTGGATTCGGTGGAACACTATCTCCAGAAAACCTATGGCGTTGAAATAAAAACTTCTTTAGTTAGTTCGCTAAAAGTACTGAACCGCAGCGCGAACGAAGGAGAAAAGGAGAAGTACGAATTGCCGACTTCGGAACGAAAAATCAAAAAGTACCGTCGTTTCTTGCGCATGGCGGGCGGAGGGAAATTCGTAAAAACCTTTATCGATACGAGCGAACGGGTCATGCGTGTTGGCGGATCAATTCCCGATTTAGGAAACCGAGAAGTTAGCCGAAGAAATAAACTGCTACTCTCATATTTGGGTGAGAAGGAAAAAAGTGGACTCGTGAAGTATCAACTCACAGGAACGGCCCACTTAATCGACAAAAACATCAGTTATCTGTCCTCCAGCTTGGTGATGGGACTCGCACTTTCCATTTTTATCGTTGCACTCCTCATGGGATTGATTTATCGATCCATTCCTATCATGATCATCAGCATTATTCCGAACATTATTCCTCTCTTGGTGATTGGCGGAATTATGGGCTTCATCGGCGTTGAATTGAAAACCACTACGGCGATCATTTTCACGATTGCCTTCGGAATTGCCGTCGACGATACGATTCACTTCCTCGGAAAGTTCAAGTATGAGCTCATGAAAGGAAAAGGGAAATTGTATGCCCTCAAACGCAGTTACCTCACCACAGGTAAAGCGATGATTCTCACGACGATTATTCTCTGCGCAGGATTTTTGTTGTTGATTTTCTCCAGCTTCCTCGGTACGTTCTACATGGGATTAATGCTCTGCATCACGCTCTTAGTGGCGCTTCTCGCTGATTTAACAGTTTTGCCCGTGCTGCTGTTAGTATTCTACAACCCAAAAAAGAAGAAGAGATAAGATTTTCCTTACTTTTGGCTGTAAACTTTAAATTCATTCCATGGTTGCCAAGTCAAAAAAAGAAGCTCATTTTTTAGTAGCGCTTATTCCAATCATCATGCTGGTAGGCTTGCTCTATTTGAATGTAAAGATATATGCGGACGACGCAACCTACGGTCCTAATCAGATCGCATTGTTGATTGCTGCAGCGATTGCAACGCTCATCGGTTTTTCCTTGAGATACACATGGGAGGAACTCCAAAAAGGAATCGTTAGAAGCATCAAATCTGCCTTGCCTGCTATTATTATTTTGTTGCTGATCGGCGCGCTTGCAGGAACGTGGTTGCTTTCTGGCGTTGTTCCAACGATGATTTATTATGGATTGAAGGTGATCCATCCGAGCATCTTCTTGTTTGCTGCCTGTGCCGTGAGTGCGATTGTTGCCATGGCAACAGGAAGTTCGTGGAGCACGATTGCAACGGTTGGTGTTGCGCTTTTGGCCATTGGTACTGCTCTTGGCTTTGGATCTGGACTCGTTGCAGGAGCAATAATCTCGGGAGCGTATTTTGGCGATAAAATGTCACCACTTTCGGACACAACGAACCTCGCACCAGCGATGGCGGGAACGGATTTGATCACGCACATAAAGTACATGACAATTACCACTGTTCCATCGATGGGACTCACGCTTTTAATCTTTCTACTTCTTGGTTTCGGCGCAAAAGAAGCTTCGAATAGTGGCGATGTTGAGCTTATCATGAAAATGATCGACTCGCATTTTTACGTCTCACCTATCTTATTCATCGTTCCTGCGGTAGTTGTATATATGATCGTGAAAAAAGTAAGTGCCATTCCAGCACTATTCGTAGGAGTATTGCTCGGCGCAGTAGCAGGAATCATTTTTCAACCCGATTTGATCCAAAGCATCGCGGGTGTTTCTGGAAATTACTTTGAGGCTTCGTATACTGCTTCAGTGAACGCAATGTTTGGCGAAGTAACCGCTATTTCTCCGGATGAGATGGAACTTTTATCTAAAGATGAACAGAACATCGCAGGACTTCTCGACGCAGGAGGAATGGCAGGAATGATGAATACAATTTGGCTGATCATTTGCGCGATGTGCTTCGGAGGCGTGATGGAGGCTTGTGGATTGTTGCAGAAAATCACAAAAACGATTGTTTCGGTGGTGAAATCGGCTGGATCGCTCATTGCGACAACTGCTGGAACGTGCATCTTCTTCAACCTCACCGCATCTGATCAATATTTGGCAATCGTCGTTCCCGGTCGCATGTACGCGGACACATACCGCGAGCGAGGCTTGGCACCTGAAAATTTGAGTCGAACATTGGAAGATTCAGGCACGGTGACATCTGTCCTTGTTCCTTGGAATACATGCGGTGCCGCTCAATCGACAGTACTTGGTGTTGCGACTGGCGAGTATTTTATGTATTGCTTCTTCAACTTGATCAGTCCAGTTATGACCGTGATTTTTGGTTACGCAAATATTAAAATTCGACGCATTGAACCGAATTTGAAGAATGATGTGGAAGTGAAATCGAATGATGAGTTGTTGGATGGTGCTTCTTCGAATGAGGATAACTGAAAGTAAAACGACTGAAGAGATTCAATAGATTATTTGTGCTTTCCGTACCGATTTCTCTATCATTTCCCCCCAAATATTTGTATTTTTGTACTCCCAAAAATGAATACAGATGTTTGAAAATTTAACGGAGAAGTTCGAAAGAGCCTTTAAAGTCCTCAAAGGACAAGGTCAAATCTCAGAAATCAATGTTGCTGAAACGCTCAAAGAAGTGCGTCGCGCCTTGTTGGATGCGGATGTTAACTTCAAAACAGCGAAGGAATTCACGAATACCGTGAAGGAAAAAGCATTGGGTCGCGATGTATTGACGACTGTTTCTCCTGGACAATTGATGACCAAAATCTGCCACGAGGAATTGGTGGAATTAATGGGGTCGGAACAAGTTGAGATCGACATCAAAGGGAATCCTGGAATTATCTTGATGTCTGGATTGCAAGGATCTGGAAAAACGACTTTCTCTGGAAAATTAGCGAATTACCTCAAAACCAAGAAGGGAAAGAATCCGTTGTTGGTGGCGTGTGACGTATACCGGCCCGCGGCGATTGATCAGTTGCATGTTTTGGGTGAGCAATTGGGAATCGAAGTATATTCAAACAAAGAAGAAAAAAATCCAGTAAAAATTGCTCAAGCGGCTATTCAACATGCGAAAAGCAAAGGATTCAATGTGGTAATCGTCGATACCGCGGGTCGTTTGGCTGTGGATGAAAAGATGATGGCGGAAATCGACGAGGTAAAACGCGCGATTAATCCAACAGAAACCTTGTTCGTGGTCGATGCCATGACTGGACAAGACGCGGTGAACACGGCAAAAGCATTCGACGAGCGCATTAACTTTGATGGTGTCATCCTCACGAAACTCGATGGAGACACACGAGGTGGGGCCGCACTTTCGATCAAATCAGTTGTCAACAAACCAATCAAATTCGTTGGAACGGGCGAGAAGATGGATGCACTAGATGTGTTTTATCCTTCCCGTATGGCGGATCGAATCCTCGGAATGGGGGATGTTGTTTCCTTGGTGGAGCGCGCTCAAGAGCAATTCAATGAGGAGGAATCACGAAAACTTCAAAAGAAAATTCAAAAAAATCAATTCGATTTTAACGATTTCTTAGGTCAAGTTCAACAAGTGAAGAAAATGGGGAACGTGAAGGACCTCATGGGAATGCTACCTGGAATGGGGAAAGTAATGAAGGATGTCGATATCAAAGACGATGCATTTAAGCACATCGAGGCGATTATTTACTCAATGACGCCAGCTGAACGTTCTGATCCTAAATTGATCAATGGTGTCCGTAAAACGAGAATTGCAAAGGGCAGTGGACGAGATATGCAAGAGGTCAATAAGTTGATGAAGCAGTTTGAAGACACGAAGAAGATGATGAAAATGATGTCGAATCCGAAAAACATGCGTCAGATGATGCAACAGTTTAAAGGAATGGGCGGACCGGGGATGTAGTTTGGATTGCTGGATTTTTGGAGTGCGTTGCGCTTGGATTGTTGGATTCAATCTTGGGAATTGGATGAATGATTTCCAAGATGGGAGTGCTGTCGATAAGCAAGATGTAAATCCAACGATCAAATGATCCAACAATCCAATAATCCTTTCAGAACTCAAACTCCGAATTCTTCTCCAAAACATCCCACGTATGATCTGCGAGTAGGCGAATCGTAGCCACAAATTCGAAGGTTTTTTTGGATCTTCCCCATTGATGAGGTGCTATAAGAGAAAGCAAAAACGTGGTGTCTTCTTTTTCGTAGAGGTGATACACGTGATTGATGAGCGGAGTAAAGCGCATTTCAGCTTGATAGATGATTTCTGAAATTACTTTTCGGTCGTTGAGTTGCTTCGCTTGATCAGCTAACAATTGCATTTGCTGGTAAATCTGTGAGAGTTGCATGTCCGTTTGCTGCTCCATCGCCGAAAGCGCATTTCCTTTTATTCGACCTTTATCTTCGGGTTTCACAATGGCTGAACCTGCGTGATGCGGGTATTCCAGCGAATGTGGCGTCTCCGTTATTTTGTCGGGATCGATGGGGTTTTCAAACTTTTCTGACATATTACAAATTTACAAAAAGTACTGCGAACATTCTGATTTATTGTTTAATTAAGTGCTAATACCATTAAACAGAAGTTAATTAATAGTGCGCACACGCTCAACAGACCGCGAAGCAGCAGTGTGAGCTAATCCTTTTTTGATAAGGAAAGTCGGATGATACTCGATTCCAATGCAAATAAATCGTGTGGAATTCCTCCTTCCAGCGAAACTAAATCTCCCACCGACAAGTGGTGCTTCTCACCATTCACGTCAAAATAAATCTCGCATTTAACGATTTCAATTACAATGTTTTATGGTGTTTGGTGCTCTTTCATTTCTTGGTTTTCTACCAGATAGATCCGAATTTATTTCGTGTGTTCGGTTTCCGAAAGGAGTTTGATAGATGGCTTCGATTCGTTGAATGTTAGCTCATTTAGAAGCGATGATTTCTGCATAATTCGTGTTTTAAAGGATTTGTCCTTCTCCTTAACGTTACGAAAACCAGTCGTCATGCCACGTTTTAATAATGGATAAAACGTGCTGAGTTTGTTCCAAATGTGGATGATGCCCGCAGGCTTTGATAAGTTGTGATCTTCCGTTCGGGAATTTGCTTTCAATTAACTCCAATTGTTGTGCTGTTCCGTATTGATCGTCAGCTCCTTGAATAAACAATCCGGGCAATTTCGATCCGATTTCTGGTACAATGTTCCAATCGTTGAACCCCTCATCGCACCAAATATTCGCCCAAGCGAAGAACAATGCATGTGTTTTTTCGGCGTGGTATTTTTTCAATCCTACTAGTTTCCCTTCCTGATAAGCTTCGATTGCTGGTTGAATTCCTGCGATCGTTTCGGGTTCGTTGATCACGTGCGCTGCCATTGTGACGAGTCCGCTTATTCGCGTTGGAAATTTGGAGGAGTAGAGCAGTGCGATGGTTCCTCCGTCGGAATGACCGATTAGCAGGATCGTTTTATTTTTCGGAATCACTGATTCAATGAATTCTGGTAACTCCTCAAAAGCGTAGTTGTGCAAATAGCGCTCGGTTCTGGCTTCGGTAAACGGACTCGAATTCCCGTGACCTTGACGTTCGTATACAATTCCGTCGAGTCCAAGTTCGTTGCACAATTCCTGTGGAAACGATTTCCATTGTCCGATACTGCCCAACGCTTCATGTAAAAAGAGGAGCACGGTTTCATTGGATTGACGATTTTGAGGTTCAATTTCATCGTAATTCAATACTATTTCTCCAATTTTCAATTTCATCTCATAAAAAAAAGGCATCCGTCAACCGAAGGCCCCCATTTTTCAATTTTATATCTTTCACCGCCTAAGAAGAAAAAGCATCGCTTTTTAAAGAGAAGGGAAGTTCACCTACAGCGAAGCTGATCAATCTTTCAATCTTTCAATCCTTCAATTATTACTTCACACGTTCAACGTACATACCCGTGCGCGTATCCACTTTAATAATTTCACCATTATCGATGAACAAAGGAACTCGAACTTCGGCACCCGTTGCAATGGTCGCTGGTTTCATCGTGTTCGTAGCTGTATCGCCTTTAATTCCAGGCTCCGTGTACGTCACTTCCGAAATAATGTGCATCGGTAATTCGAGTACAAGTGGAACTTCTTCTTCGGCGTGGAACAAGATCATGCAGACCATTCCTTCTAACAAGAACTCTGGTTTTTCGATCATCGCAGGCGGGATATTCACTTGTTCGAATGTTTCACCATTCATGAACACGAAGTTTTCACCATCGTTGTACAAATATTGGTACTCACGGTTTTCGATACGAACAATCTCAATTTTATGACCTGCCGAGAAGGTGAAGTCCAACACCTTTCCTGTTTCGATCAAGCGCATTTTCGTTCGCACGAAAGCAGGACCTTTCCCAGGTTTTACGTGTTGAAATTCGATGATTTGAACCAATTTTCCATTGTGATTCAAACACACGCCGTTTTTAATATCTGAAGTATTTGCCATAGCCGTTTTTCTTTCGGGAACGAATATAAGGAATACGAATGATTTTTCCTTGGAATGACATAAATCCGTTCAAATTTGAGATATTTGTATATTGAGTTTTCCTTCAATTCAATTTAAACGAGTGTTATGAAAGATTTTTGGAATGGATTAACCACAGGGCAAAAAGCGAAGTATATCATCAGCGGGATTGTGGCGATTTTGGGGCTCATTTTTGCGATTATGAACTGGACTGCCGTTGAAGTGCACTTTATTTTGATACGCATTGATATTCCAATAACGCTTCTCATTGTTTTCTCAATGGCCGCTGGTTACGGTTTAGCAACATTGTTCGATTACCGCAAGTTTAGAAAGAAAGACAAAGAAATTAAGTCGTTGCAAACACAGTTGGACATGAAACACGGCGAGGACGAAATCTGATTTTTTCACTCCTAAAAAAGCACAAACTTTATCCCCGTTTAGGAATCAAATTACCCGTGATTATTTTATAATGACTTATCTTAGATCTCAAAAATAAATTTGGCTGGCAGTAATTAATAGTCTATTTTTGATTTTTTTAAACTAAAACCACCA
>CALFOS010000205.1 GCA_937919725.1 uncultured Fluviicola sp.
TTGCGCAAGGGCGCAGGGTGTTAGCTCCCTGCATCAATCAACTGACTTATGCAGGGACTAAAGCCCGAAGACCGACCCCGACCTTCCGAATCATGAAGTTGATTTAAGAATTAAAAATCGTCTTTGAGGAAGCGTTGGGGATGCGCCCAACTCCTTATTCGCATATTCCCTCGTTTAAAGCCAATTAAATTTTTTAGACGTGTATATACTAAAGTAGAATCTACTCCGTTATTTAGTTATACTTCAAATTAAACGACATGCCTATGTTAAAAAAATACCCTAAAATTGCTCTTAGCGAAGAGTTGAAAGTCGCTCCCAGCAATTACTCACTCAATGCGATCTTGAATTACAGCAGATCGATTGAAGTGAAAAAGACACGAAGCAACGACACGCGCTTGTTGATTCACTTGAATTGAAACCTTTAACATGCAAAAATCCCGTTCGTCTCCCGATAGCTATTGAGAGACGAACGGGATTTTTAGTTTTACCAATTTTTTTGGTACATGAAATGAGCGCTCACTCGTCCAGAGGAAGGGCATCAAAATCGTCGCGCTTTTGCTCGAACCATTCTCCCATTTCACCAGTCTCTCGCAAATCCTTCATTTCTTCCATTGCTTTGAGATGCGCGACATCGGCTTTTTGAAACATTTCCATTCCGTGCCTCATGCTCATCTCGGCAATTTCTTCGAACGTTTCGGCGCTAAATTCTACTCCGCATGCACCGCCCATTTCTTCACATGTCATTGTTTTCATATGCTCGAATTAGTTGACGAAAGGTGTTTACCAAATCTTCGAAATCTTCTCCGCCGAGTTCCGCATCGGATCGGATTCTTTGACTTCGAATGCCTCGAAAAATTCTGGGCAATTCATCAGTGGGCCATTCACGCGGTACATTCCCGGCGAGTGCGGATCGTTGGCAATGCGATTTTTCAATTCTTCGTCGGTGTAATTGATTTTCCACAATTGCGCAAATCCAATAAAGAAGCGCTGTGCTGGTGTATAGCCTTTTTTCTTGATTCCCGATTGAAATTCTGGTGTACGAGCATAGGCGTAATACGCGAGCGTGAGCCCACCCAAGTCGGCAATATTTTCTCCCATAGTGAGATCAGAATTGACGCAATGTCCAGAGATAGGGCAGAAGCCAGAGAAGGTTGCGCCCAATTTTGCGGTGCGTTGATCAAACAAAGAACGGTCCGATTCTGTCCACCAGTTTCTAAATGTTCCATCGGATGCAAATTTCGATCCCATGTCGTCGAAGCCATGTGTGAACTCATGTCCAATGACCATTCCGATTCGGCTATAGTTTACCGCATCTTCGCACTGATCGCTAAAAAACGGCGCTTGCATGATTCCCGCTGGAAACGCAATTTCATTGAGTAAGGGGTGATAATACGCATTGACCATGTGTGCAGGCATTCCCCATTCTTTTTTGTCGACAGGATCGTACAATTTCGCCATGTTTTTGGTGTGATCGTATCGGTGTGTTTCGCGGAAGTTTTCGACGTACGTAGTTGACGAAAATTTGAGAGCGCTGAAATCTTCCCATTTTGACGGGAAACCAAGTTTACGACCGATGGAGTTCAATTTGTTGAGCGCTTCTTTTTTGGTAGTCGCCGACATCCAATCCAACTGCTCGATGCGCTCACGGAAAACGATCAAGAGATTATCCACCATTGTATTCACGCGTTTTTGAGCAGTTTCTGAATAATATCGTTCTACAAATGCTTTTCCAAGAATTTCGCCAAATGACATGTTCGTGATCTCGTTGATCGCGTTTTCGTTCATAGGTTTCATTTCTTTTTTTCCGGTGAGCGTTGTTCCATAAAACGCAAAATTTTGCTTCACGAAAGGATCACTCAAATGCGCCGCGTAGTGATCGACCACTTTCCAACTCAAGTAATTTTTCCATTGTTGCATCGGCGTATCGCGCACCAAACCAACAATTGCATCAATAAATTTTGGTTGTCCAACAATTATGGAATCGAAGGCGTGTGATCCCACTAGCGAGAAATAATTCTCAAAATCGAAATTAACACCGCGATCTGTCAGCAATCTTTTGTCCCATTTGTTGTAAGTGTTCTCTGGAATTCTCATTTCCGCAGGGCGCATGCTTGCATCCGCTAATGTTTTCTCGAATTCAATAACCGAAGCAGCCATGTTTCGTGCTTTTCCAGCTTCCATTCCTGTGAGCTCCATCATTTTTGCAATGTGGCGTTCGTATTCTGCAAGGATGTCTGCTTTACTCGCCTCGAAATAATAATCTTTGTTTGGCAAACCCATTCCACCTTGACCGATGTAAGCGATGTTGAAATCGACATTTTTAAGGTCCTGCCCAACTCCAAAATTGAACAGCGTTCCGATTCCATCTTTGTGATGTTCGGCGATGAGTTTCACCAAGTCGTCTTTTGAATTCAGGGTGCCAATTCTCGCAAGATCTTCTTCAATGGGAGAAAAATCGCGATCGTTTCGATTTTCCATGTCCATGAAGGACGTATAATAATCACCCAAGATTTGATCGCCTGAGCCTTTAACGGGATTGGTTTTCTTGATACCTTCCAGAATGCCCGTCAATTTGTCCTTATTGGCTTGATCTAGTTCGTTGAAACTTCCCCAACGCGATTCTGAAGCCGGAACAGGATTATTTTTGATCCACGTTCCGTTAGAGAATTTAAAAAAATCATCCTGCGGACGAATGGACGCATCCATGTAATCGACATCGATTGTTTGACCAATTGCAGAATTTGCAGCGTCCGTAGCGATTTCTTCCGTTGTTTCTTTAACCACGTCGCAAGCAACAAACGAGATTGCTCCAAGTGAGAGCACTAAAAGTGTTTTTTTCATGATTTATTTCTGATTGGGAGTAAGAAGCATTTCAAGGTGAGGAATTCCATCCTCCAAGTATTCCTTCCCAGTAGGAATAAATGCATGTTTTCCGTAATAATTTTCCAAATGTTTTTGAGCCGAAATTCGGATGGGTGAGTTACCAAACTCCAAATTGGAGAAGGTGATGCATTTTTCCATCAAGTCGTGACCGAGTCCATGACCGCGGGCATCTTCATGAATCACCACCCGACCAATTGCCGCATCGTCGTAAATCAATCCTGGAGGAACGACACGCGCCGTAGCAATGATATTTCCTTTGCCATCACGACAGAGCAGGTGGTAACATTTTTTATCTTTTCCGTCGAGGTCGAGGTACGCGCAATTTTGTTCCACCACGAAGGCCTCCAAACGGAGTGCGATAATATCGTGGAATTCGTTGAGCGATAGATCTCTGTAGTGTTTAATTTGCCAGTCTAAATACATATTTGTTAACTTTTAAGTTTGGATTACTCCAACATTATACGGTTTTTCTGCTCGCGCATGATTTGCCATTTCAATTCCCATGGAAATTACTTTGCGTGTGTCGAGTGGGTCGATGATTGCATCAATCCACAATCTACTTGCCGCATAATAAGGAGAAATTTGTTCATCGTAGCGATTTTTAATTTTGTCGTACAGTTCTTTTTCGCGTTCTGGAGTGATTTCCTCTCCACGTTTTTTGAGCGAAGCCACTTCAATTTGAAGCAGTACTTTTGCAGCTGATGCGCCACTCATTACAGCGAGTTCTGCCGTAGGCCATGCCACCATCAATCGGGGATCGTATGCTTTACCACACATCGCGTAGTTTCCTGCACCGTAGGAATTTCCAGTTACTATTGTAAACTTCGGCACCACTGAATTTGCCATCGCACTTACCATTTTCGCGCCATCCTTGATAATTCCACCATGTTCGCTTTTCGATCCCACCATAAATCCACTCACATCTTGCAGAAACACCAGCGGAATATTTTTTTGATTACAATTCATGATGAATCGCGCAGCTTTGTCGGCAGAGTCAGAATAGATCACACCACCAAATTGCATTTCGCCTTTGGCATTTTTCACAATTTCACGCTGATTTGCTACAATTCCTACGCTCCAACCATCTAAACGCGCGTACGCACAAATGATCGATTTCCCATAATCTTCTTTGTATTGAGTATATTCAGAATCATCCACAAAACACTTGATAATTTCGTTCACGTCATACGTCTTGGTACGATCCATTGGAAGAATTCCATACATCGCTTTCGGATCTACCGCAGGATCAATCGCTTTTTTTCGATCGAAGCCAGCCGTTTCTTTTTGACCGATTTTATCGATCAAACCACGAATGGTTTTGAGGCATTCCTCATCGTTGGGCACACTGTAATCGCACACGCCAGAAATTTCAGTATGCGTTGTTGCTCCGCCAAGCGTTTCGTTATCAATCGTTTCACCTATTGCCGCTTTCACCAAATACGATCCAGCGAGAAAAATCGTTCCTGTTTTATCAACAATTAGCGACTCATCCGACATGATTGGCAAATACGCGCCACCTGCTACACAACTACCCATCACGGCAGCAATTTGCGTAATTCCCATGGAACTCATCACCGCGTTATTTCTAAAAATGCGGCCGAAATGCTCTTTATCTGGGAAAATTTCATCCTGCATCGGCAAATACACGCCCGCTGAATCGACCAAATAAATGATCGGCAATTTGTTTTCCATCGCAATTTCTTGTGCACGGAGGTTCTTTTTCCCAGTGATTGGGAACCACGCACCAGCTTTCACCGTGGCATCATTTGCAACTACTATGCATTGCTTTCCACTCACATATCCAATCACCACAACCACACCACCAGACGGACAGCCACCATGTTCGGCGTACATTCCATATCCGGCCAAAGCGCCAATTTCTATGCGCTTAGAATCAACATCCAATAAAAAATCGACACGTTCTCGAGCAGTCATTTTACCATCAGCATGCAATTTGTCCATCCGTTTTTTACCTCCACCTAAGTAAACTGTTGCCAATTCTCTATCGAGCGCCGACAATTTCAAACGCATTTCGTCGTCGTTCTTATTGAATTCTAATACTTTCTTCGCTATCGCCATTTTTTCGTTTCAAATGTCCCCCAAATATAGTCAAAGCTATTCGAAAAGTGTGTGGCGTAGGACCGATTATTGTCGCTTGTACACATCGGAATGTTGGAAAAACGATCGTTGGAATTGGCACAAGAGTACTAACTTTGTGGCATGCAAGATTCGTTTAAATACAAGGGCATGCGCCGTCAGTTAATTGCTGAATTGGCTAATAAAGGGATTGAAGATCAGCGTGTTCTGGATGCTTTTGACGCTATTCCACGGCATTTTTTCTTAGACAATGCCTTCGCGGAGCAAGCCTATACGAACATGCCGTTTCAAATAGGATCTGGACAAACAATTAGTCATCCGTACACTGTTGCATTTCAAACGCAATTACTGGAGATTAAAAAAGGGGATAAAATTCTCGAAATTGGGTCTGGATCAGGCTTTCAAACCTGCGTTTTGTGCGAGATGGGTGCGAAAGTTTTCAGCATCGAACGCCACAAGGAATTGCACTTGAAAGCAAAATCAATTGTTCGTCTCTTGGGATATACAGCGCGATTGAGTTTTGGAGACGGCTACAAAGGATTGCCGAATTTTGCACCTTTCGACAAAGTGATTATCACCTGTGGAGCACCCGAAATTCCACTCGAATTGGTGAAGCAATTAAAAGTAGGAGGGATAATGATTATTCCTGTGGGTGCAGGTGAACAGCAAATGATGAAGCGCGTGATTAAAACCAGCGAAACGGACGTTACGGATGAAGATTTGGGCGTTTTCAGCTTTGTTCCGATGTTGGAAGATCGTGTGAAATAATCAATCTGGTCACTCACTATTTCTGGATGGCAGAAAATTAAATGAAAACAAACCGAACCAATTCACTCCACTCGTATCAATCTAGGAACCCATTATTCTTGAAAGGATCTATCGCTGAAATGATAAGTTTTGCACTTTCGATAGTTTGTGCATTTTTCGCGATCAAGATGATCAGAAATAAACGTTCATTTAAAGCTTGAACTTAATACAGCAAAAAATTCGAACGTCGATTTTTACTCCTTTTTAGGAGCCGAACGAAATACCTTTACGAGGTTCACCAACAGAAGAACCATGAGTAAAAGCGCGGACA
>CALFOS010000206.1 GCA_937919725.1 uncultured Fluviicola sp.
CCGAAGCTGGACATACAGCAGACTTCGCGGAGGGCGTGAATGCGTTTATGGAAAAAAGGGCGGCGAGTTTTAGGGGAAAGTAGTCTTTTAGCATTGTCGAGCTGGATTGAGCAAACATCAAGAAATGAAGAGTTAGAAGCTATTTCCAGCTGTCCGCTTTATCTCCGACCGAAACGTCGGAGGATGCCACTGCCATCTGGGCTAGGGCAATTTTGTCAAAAACCATCAATCGCACAATTTCATTTAGTACATTTGATCTATGGAAAAAATGATCGTTGGTGTTCTCGGTGCGGGAACAATGGGTGCGGGAATTGTTCAAGTAGCAGCGCAAAATAATCACCAAGTAGTTTTGGTCGATTTGAATGAACAGATCTTGATGAAAGCGAAGTCAAACTTGGCGAAAATCATGGCGCGTTTAGTTGAAAAAGAGAAAATATCAGAATCAGAAGCAGTCGCTATTCAAGCTCGAATCACATACAGTCAGGACATACACGACTTCAAGAATTGCGGAATTGTAATTGAAGCTATCATTGAGAATTTAGAGATAAAGAAAAAAGTATTCTGTCAATTTGAACAAATCGTTTCGGCAGAATGCATTTTCGCCTCCAATACATCGTCACTTTCCATTGCTTCCATCGCTGCGGCAGTTGAAAATTCGGACAGAATGATTGGAATTCACTTCTTCAATCCTGCACCACTCATGCCACTTGTGGAAATTATTCCAGCAGTTCAAACATCTTCTGAAACACTCAAAAATACAACGGATTTAATCGATAGTTGGCAAAAAGTCACGGTGGTATGCAAAGACACACCGGGATTTATTGTGAACCGTGTCGCACGACCGTTTTATGGCGAAGCATTGCGCATTTACGAAGAAGGTGTTGCCGATTTCGCTACCATCGATTGGGCAATGACGGAAATTGGCGGCTTCCGAATGGGACCGTTCACATTGATGGACTACATCGGAAACGACGTCAATTATACCGTCACCGAAACCGTTTTCGCAGCGTTTTATTTCGATCCACGCTACAAACCGTCGCTCACGCAAAAACGCCATTCCGAAGCAGGATATTTTGGTCGAAAATCAGGACGGGGTTACTTCAACTACGCTGAAGGTCCCGTAAATACATCGCCAAACGAAAATCGAGATCTAGGTCAAGCCATTTTCGAACGCATTTTGGTGATGCTCATCAACGAAGCCATTGATGCACTTTTCCTCAACATCGGGACCAAAGAATCCATCGACCTCGCCATGACCAAAGGCGTAAATTACCCAAAAGGTTTGCTTACATGGGCAGATGAAATGGGATTGGACGTCGTACTTAATAAATTGCAAGCGATGTACGAGGAATACGGTGAAGATCGCTACCGACCGAGTCCATTGTTGAGAAGAATGGTGCGAAGCAAACAAACGTTTTTTTAATTCATGCATCCGCTTCGGATGTGTTCAGTCAGCTGATTCTTCAAAAAAAGCCAATATATTGAATTAAATTAACGGCTAATCTGTATTTTTAGGTAAAACCTACACAAATATGAGATTAGGAATCATTGCCGTCGCCCTACTTTTGCTCGCTTCTTGCGGAGATCCCGCGGCTGAAAGTAACTCAGCGGTGCAGCAAAAACGCATCGATATCCAGTTGGCGGAAGCTGATTTGTTCGAAACGACCAAAATTTTGGCTTACCTCCAGAACGATATTAAATTTATCAAAGCAGCAAACAAACTCTACCTGAATGGAGTAGATGCGTTCAAGAATAAGAAAAATCTGGATAGTGCAGCATACTATCTGCGTGGATCTATTTTGAAAGAGCCTTCCGGAAAAGCATATTACGAGTTGGGCAACGTGTACATGGACAAAAAGCAATACGATAAGGCCTTAAGCGCGTACGATCTCGCCGAAAACCTAGATTTTCAACCATTCTCGAAAATTTTATACAATAAAGCCTGCCTTTATTCACTTCAAAAAAAGACAGAATTGTCTGGTCAATACCTTGAATACGCGCTTCAAGCAGGTTACAACAACTTGGACTACATCGACGCGGACCAAGATTTGACGGAACTTCGCAAAACAGGCGTGTACAAAGAATCCATCGACAAAGGTCTTCGTGGAATGTCAAACACAAAAAATCTATTTTGGCTCCAATTCAAGAAATTGTTTCGCAAATACCCCTTTCCGCTCACAATCCAACCGCAAATGAGCGAAAAATCCCTCGCTGGAATGCAATACATCTCCTTCGATTTCGAGAAATACATCTCCGAAATGCGCGATTCGAAATTTTCGCGCGAAGTGAGCAAAGGATTTTACCACTACGCTCAGGTATACGAAACAGACAATTACGTGGCAGTTGTATACATCGTCAAGGAGGAATTCATGGGTGAAGCCGCTCCACTTTTGTACCGACTGGCAACTTTCACGCACGAAGGAAAACTGATCGACAAAAAGCGGATTGGCGGAAAAGAAAACCTGAGGGACAATATCTGGCAAACGACTTTCAATAAAGACAGAACGATCGACATCAAAGTGATGGAGCCGACTTACGAAAATGATCCAGAGGACGAAGGTTACTACGACAACAAAATTGTATCCACCAAAAAAGTAGGACAATTGAAGTATAAAGTTGATGACGCTGGAAAAATTGTAAAAGTTTCTGGTGACGAGGGCGCAACGGCCGCGAACGATTAACGCGATTTAGTTTTTACCTTGCTAAGTAAGTGCTTCGGGTATCCTCCCCAAATGAGGAATTGAGCGATGATCAAATTCGGAATCCAACTCAAGTAGGCAAGGAGGATATATGTTTCGCGCGGGCCCATGCGTACTTCAAACACGTCGAATAAGTAGGCGTAAAATCGTAAAGTGACCGCCGAAAGCGTGAGCGCGTAACTACGAAGGTTCCATTTTGTGTGTGCCAAATAATCTCCTTTTTTAGCTTTGAGAAAGGAAAGGAGCGTCGTGATGATCCAAAAGAATGTCAGCAATACGAAACTCGTTTGGGCAACACGTCCACCATTCGCATAAAAAGACATCACCAAGGCCGACGGTCCACTGATCAACAAAACGGAAATCGCATACGTGTAACCCAAGACTCGATGAACCTTCGGTCGCTTGTTTAAAATTGATCGGTTGAATTGAAGCAAGCCACTCAAAATCACAATCGGACTCGTGAATACATGCACGTAGAAACTAATTCGCCACAAGTCGATGTGGTAGATCAGTTGTTTGGTGCCCAAAAACTCAACATTTGGCTCGAAATAAATGTATGGAAGCGATAAGAGCACTAACAAATAGGAAGCATAGAGAATTGCCAGGAACACTGCACTATTGATAACGGCAAGAAGGTGTTTCTTGAAATTCTGCATCAATTAGGGATACATGCGTCCGATGATCGGGTTGTCCTTGTATTCCAATTGAGCCTCGTATTCGCCCTGTTGGATTTTATAGCGCATGTCACCACGCGGTAAAATTTTGTTCGCTTCCCACGCAATGTTCACATAATTGCCCTTCATCGACCAAGTGCCTTGAATTTGCTTCATTTGTTTCTTACTTCGTGTGGCTTCATCTTCTTCCTCGTCATTTCCCCAATATCCACCAGGATAGTACGAAAAGATCACCAAACCATCGTGTTGAAATGCATATTCGCCGAGCGTATCGTACGCATCTCCAAAGAAAAGATGAAGGTTTTCAATCGATATTTTCTCGTTCTCGTTCTCGTTCCAGTCCTTGTCGCTAAATCTCTTCGTTTTCACCCGTTTCAATTTGAATTCCTTCGGAGAAATAATCCCGCTATTCGATTTCCAAGTGCCTTGTGGTTCCGCATTTTCTCCAACAAAGAGGAGCTCGAACACACCATCAAATTCATGATCACCCGGTTCGGCCATAAACACCGTTACCGAATCGCCACTACGTTTTACTTTCCCACTCAAATTTCGCTGCAAACCCTTGTGAATGTTGTACCCAACCACGTTTGTTTTACTCACGTAGTTCAGGATTATTCGGATATCGCTTCCGCCAAAATTTCCAACATACATGCCTCCCAGTGTATTGTAGTCAAATAAATCTTCATCAGGAATCTCGGCATTTACACCTTCAATTTCTACTTCAGGTTTTGTGTTTGAATCGTTTCCAGAGCAGGCAGAGAATAGAATTATTCCGATTAATAGAGTGAGGTGTCGACGCATGAGTTAGAAGTATGTGTTCGGACTAAAACTACAAAGAATTTAGTTAAATGCAGCGATGGCAGCTTGAATATAAAATTCATCCATTTTTCGCGGCACGAGGTAGCTCGGATCAATCATCACGTCTGGTTGTTTTATCGCTTGCGAATCGTCCTCAATCTTTAATTGCGAGTAAAAGGTATTCGGGTTCACCATCAAACGGAATCGTGAATTTGGTAGGACGGCGTATATGGTTCCCGCATTTCCACGGTAAAAACTTCCACCTGCCGGACGACCAGCCAATTTTGCATTGCACAAGGTTTTCAAATGACACGCGAGCATAGACGCAGAAGAGAACGTTCCTTCGTCGGTGATCACAACAATTTTCCCTTCGAAAATGTGCGCATCGTCAATCGGTTCGGTTCGCACTAACCCATCATCAAAATCGTTTAGCCAAATTTGTAAACGCTGAATTCTGCTCATCCATTTGTGCTTTCGGTAATCGCCGTTTCGTTTCTTTAGATAGCGCGTGTCGAAGCCGTGTTTTGGTTTTTCTACTACGTAGCGCCCAAGTTCAATGTCTTGCCCCACAAAATAGCGCATCAAGGAATATTGCATCACACCGCCCGTATTTCCCCGCAGGTCAATGACCAACTGGTCAATGTTTTTGAGCCGCATCTTGCGAAAACTTTGCTCCAGAAAATACTCGTAAGCCTTACCATTGCAAGCCGTGAATGAACGAAATCGAAATACGCCGCAATTGGAATCGATAATTTCGAACGATCCGATTTCGCCATCTTTCGAAAGGTCATCAGCCGCTTCCTTCTTCAAACGCTTATTGATGGTGTTCACTGGCGCAATCCCCAGAGCAAGATAGGTTTCGAGTGTGTCCAATCCATCTACGTAACGAACTTCGATCGAATCTGTATCGAATGGTGAACAGATGTGCCGATAAAAGTCGAAAAGCTGAGAAATTTGATGGTATTTGAAATCAATCCCGTCCTCATCCGACGAAATATAAGGTGCAATTTCTGCGATCATTTCGGGCACGGTTTTGTGATCGAGCGAGAGAATTTCAAAATTTGCCTTGATTTTTTTGGCGCGTTCAGAATTGGTTCCGTCCAAGTTGATCACTTTATTGTCCTCCGAAAGCAATTTATTGATGTACAATCGCTTTCCCTGGATGATGAAATCGAGGGGTAAGGATTTCCCTGCCGAAACCCAATCGCGCAAAATTTGTTTGCTCGGGTGAATTTGTGTGTGTCCACAACCCAATTTTGCGAGCGCGAGACTATAGGCTTTATATTGCTCTATATGCGATTTTTCGCCTGATAAATTTGTTTTCAGCTGAGATAAATAAAGCAACATTGAATCCGCGGATTGGTGTAAATCCAAACGACCTTCTTTCGCTAAAAGTACTTTTTCAAATACGACGTAGTCCTTCAACTGCTTTGCCACAGGTGATTTCGTTGCTGGGGCAAATGCAATCGCGGGTAAAATCAATAAAAGGACAAACAATCTGTGCATATTCAAGTTCTCGTGGCTAAAATAACGAGAAAATTGAGGATGGTAACACTCGATTGATTTTACTTCAACTTATCCTTCGCTTGAGCCGCATAATATCCGCTTCCATTCGCAATGGTTCGGTAGATTGATTTCGCTTTTGCGGAGTCGCCCATCTTCGCGCAACTCTCTGCCAGCATCCATTGTGCTTCCTCATCAAAATTCGAGAATGGACCAGAAATGCAGTTTGAAAAATGTGGAATGGCCTTATCGTATTCACCCATGTTGAACAAACAAATTCCTGCGTAGAAATTCGCGTTTACATCATCGGAGTATGTTTCAAGAATCGTTTCGAAGCGCGTTAGGGCTTTTTTGTAATTGCCGCGCTCAAAAACACTCACCGTCTTATCAATATAATCAATGTATGGCACATCAACATCGCGCCAAACCGGGTCTTCATCTTGCGCAAACTCATCCTCCTTATTCGCTGGAGTTCCAGTAAGTGTGAGTTGCTTCGTTTTCACTTGTGGCTTCTCGCGGTATTTGCGGTAATCTACCAACTTCATCGAATGCAGATAGATCTCTTTCGCTTCCTTGTGGTTCTTTGCGATTTCAGGTGTAGGTGTTGGAAGTGGATTCACGTTTGGTAATTTCCGAATCGGTAAATCGGGCGTTTCAATTCGAAACGTGATAATTTCCTGAAATTCTTTACTGATTTGTTTCGGTTGAACTTGCTCTGCTTTTGGGGCGTGCGTCATCTGCTCAATCGGTTCGGGGAGCGATACGTCGGAAGCGTCCAACACTATCGTTTGCTGTTTGTTGGGTGTTTTACTTTCTTCCTCAGGCGTTTCTTGGTGCGCTATTATTGGGTTGGATGCTTCTTGGAATACGGCGAAGTAAAGTACAGCAACAATAGCAGTGCCTGCGATTGCCGTGCCACCAATTATCTTCAATAAACCCAATCCTTTTGATGGAGCGAATTTTTTATCGAGTTGTGACATCGCACTAGGATCATAGGAGAGTCGCTCCCATCCTTCCATCGCATCGGTGTCGAACGAATCATTCATAGCTTTTTGTTCAATGGCATTTTGGGTGAGCGGATCTGTGCCTCTGCCGTACGTCTCCACATCCGCGCGTTCTAGCCGATCAGACTTAAAGATGTTATATAGCCGATTTAAACTCATTTCGATTTTCTAAGATTAATTTCAAATTTCGCTTCCCGTTTTGGATCGCACTTTTCACTTTTTTCAAGTCCAATTGCAAAAGCGAAGTGATTTCTTGATAGGATTTACTCTCGATGTAAAATAGTTCGATGCATTTGCGCTGCTCGTCTTTCAATTCTTTGATGGCATCTTCCAATAGCTCGTATTGAATTTCTTTTGCTTCTACTGCGTGCATTTCGTCGCTCGCTTCTAGTTCTTTCGTTAATTCAGTTGAGAGATCCCCCTTTTTTCGCAAAAGCATCAAGCATTCATTTTTCGTCACCATATACAACCACGACTTAAATCGTTCTATCGAATGATTTGCCAATTTGTGAGGGAGTCGTTCAAATAAGGTCATCGTCATATCTTCGGCATCGGCCTGATTTTTCAAATACTTCATGCACGTGCCCATCACCAAATGCCCATATCTTTTGTAGATTTCACCAAGAATTTCATTCGAACCGTCCTTTCGAAAGTTCAAAACGAGTTCCTCGTCGGATAGATGATGATATGTTGCGCGTTTGCGAAAGAGCATTCTATATATAGATGTTCAAGTTTAAATGATTCCATAAAAATATCTGAATTTATTTGATTTGAGCTGATACCGTATAGAGTATAGTACAATTAAAGTATCTTTAGAAGATGAAGAAGATTGCTTTAATAACTTCTGGCGGAGATGCACAGGCATGAACGCGTGTATTCGTGCAATTGTGAAAGTTTGTCTGGGAAAAGGAATCACCCCAGTGGGTTATTTAGACGGATACGATGGAATGATCAGTAATCAATTCAAGGAAATGACTTCTGATGATGTGGTCAATATTATTCAGGGCGGAGGAACTATTCTGGGAACTGCGCGATCCAATGGATTCATGACAGCTGAGGGGCGCAATAAGGCAATCGCCAGTTTTTCGGTAAATAAGATTGATGGTTTCATTTGTATTGGTGGTGACGGCACGTTCAAAGGTGCGAGTATTCTGGCCGATGAAATGGATATCCCCGTGATTGGTATTCCTGGCACCATCGATAATGATATTTTTGGAACGGACAGAACGATTGGTTTCGATACCGCGATGAATACGGTTGTGGATGCAGTCGACAAAATAAAAGATACGGCGGGAAGTCATCATCGATTTTTTTTGGTAGAAGTAATGGGGCGGGATGCTGGATTTATTGCGCTTGAGGCTGCGGTCGCTTCGGGTGCTGCATCTGTCCTAATTCCAGAGGAACGATCAAATATCGAACTGCTCGCTAAAGATTTACGAAGTCAAGTAAAAACGCCGTGGAAATTTAATTGTTATTGTTGCTGAGGGAGATGATGCTGGCGGTGCAAAGAAATCCACGAGAAATTACTTCCTTATATGCACGGATATAGGATGAGGTATTCGATTCTTGGACACGTTCAGCGGGGTGTTAGTTCATCAGCATTCGACCGCGTTCTTCCTACGCGAATGGGAGTTTATGCGGTTGAGAGCCTCCTCAAAGGTGAATCGAAAAAAGTTGTGGGTGCTAATGGTCACGCACTTCATCTCATCTCCATTTTTGACTCTGTGCAAAACGAAGCTGTCCCAGACCTAGAGCTCTTGAAATTAATCAAAGTACTTAAAACTTTCTGCTAGAAGGATTTACACTTCGCGTTATCTTGTTCACGAACTTTTTCAAAAAAAGATTATTGAAAAGCATTGCTAATTAAAAAAGATACATACCTTTGCAGCCCGCATTTAACG
>CALFOS010000207.1 GCA_937919725.1 uncultured Fluviicola sp.
CTGCAAGTATGTCGATGGAATAATGCACGCGTTGAATCATCAACAAAACGCCGAGTATGAAGCCAATCAAAGTGAAGAACCAACGCCATTTATCAGTCAAAAAGAAAAAGAGGCAAATGAGCGCCGTATGCCCACTGAAAAATAAATCGGAGTCGATCGTGCCTTGATAAATGAAGGTGTTTAAAAATGGATCGCTGAGATAAATGATCGTATCGGGTTCTTTAAGAGGAAATAGTGTGAGGGTGAGCGTACGAAAAAAGAGCAAAACTCCATACGAAAACGCAAGGCGACTTAAGAAATACTTCGTGTTTCTGTTGATGATGAAATACGTGATCAATCCACCGTAGGTGATCGTAAAAATGGGAATCGACACATCTTTTTCAGGTAAATACCAAAAGGCTGGATCGTTGAAATACCAAAGAAGCGCGTCTACCCTGGCTTCGTGATACGGTAAAAACAAGGAAAATAGAGCTGCGCTAACGAGCAGGAATCCGAGTGAAAGTAGCAGTAATTTATTTTTTTTCATTAGCGTTTCGCTTGATGAACGGCTTCGTTGATAACGCGATGAATATCCGTTCGCGTGTTCATGTTCACGATTTTCCAATTCTCCGCATCAGGGTACACCCGATTCGATAAAAACACGAAGTTTACTTGGTTCGCAGGATCCGCCCATGCGAGAGTTCCCGTAAATCCTGAGTGACCAAAACTCGACATGGATGCACTTTTGTCGCAGGTTCCTCCGGATCCATCCGTTGCCGGTTTATCGAAGCCCGCGCCTCTTCTATTTCTGGAAAATTGCGCTTTTGTATATTCGCTCACCACCTCAGATTTCATGTATTCAGTTCCACCGTAGGTTCCATTGTTCATGAAAAGTTCCATCAAAGCAGCCAAATCCGAAGCATTGGTAAACAATCCAGCATGACCTCCCACTCCGCCAATCATTGCTGCGCCCGGATCGTGCACATATCCATGTATGAGTTGCTTGCGGAAAAATTGATCATTTTCGGTTGGAGTGATTTGGGAAAGTTTGAAATAATCGAGTGGATTGTAGCGCATGTAACGCAAGCCCATTGGTTTGTAAAGGTGATTGAGCGTGAAATCTTCCATCTTCTCGCCGGATTGCTTCTCAATGATTTTCTTCACGAAGTAATAACCCAAATCGGAATATTTGTAGGAATGTGCTTTCAAGGGCGTGTCCATGATTCGCCAGTACATCGTATCGGTATAACTTCTTTTTATCCAAAGATTTTGCGCAACTGGAACGTCCATTTCGGTCGATTTCATTGGAGCGTACCACGCTTGACTTGGACGATTTCCATCCAAGGTTTTCTTGTAAAATGGAATCCACGCCACCAATCCCGCTTGATGAGCGAGCATGTCGCGAAGTAGAATATTTCCATAGCTCGATCCTTGCGTCAATTCGGGTAAATAATCGCTCAGGTGCTTGCTCAAATCGAATTTCTCTTCGGAGTTCAAGAGCATCAGCGCCGAGGTAGATGCCGCAATTTTGGTGATGGACGCGATGTCGTAAATGTCCGTGTTTGTGACAGGTCGCATATTGTCGTACGTGTGGAATCCATACGATTTCCGCCAGATAATTTTCCCCTCAACGGCCACCACAATTTGACAACCAGGAAAGGCTCCAGCGGCAATTCCACGTTCCGCAATTCGGTCAATCTCGAGGAGTTTCGTTCTACTTATTCCTAACTCTTCAGGCTGCGAATCTTTCAATCGACCTGACCATGGAACTACAATTCCATGTTGACGCGAATAGGTTTGATCGAGTGTAATCGGAAGTTTTCCTCGCGAAGCAAAGGTTCCCATTAAAAATTGTCCCATGCGATTTTGAGCCAATTCGTGGTTCTCGTAGCCGAGTACAATTGCATCAAATTTGGATAAGTTGGCCGACTTCAAGCCTAGAGGATTTCCAAAAAATACGAGTACATTTTTTTTTGCCGGCAGATCTGAGATCCATTTTTTCCAATCTGTTGGCAAGCCATAATCGTTGCGAGCGCGGACCGTATTGCTGTGAAAGGCGGTGAAAATCATATCATAAGTCGCCAAGGTATCTTTCAGTCGTTTTTTCGCTTCTTCCACTGTATAGAAATGAAAATGATCGATCGGCGCCACCAAATCCATCGCCGTTTGGAGATCTGCTGTATTCGATCCAATGCTTACAAGTGCAATCCTCTGGTCGAATCGTTTGATCGGCAAGACCTCGTTTTCATTTTTGAGGACTGTAATTGCTTTTTCGTACACTTGTTTTTTGGCAAGTTCGATTTCGAATTGATCGTAAGATCTGTACTCCACAGGAGCAATAATAGCTTTGTATTTCGCTTCGAGCACTTTTTTACAGCGAGCGTCGATCTCCGCCAATTCTATTTCGCCCTTCTCTACCTTTTTCTTAATGGCTTGAATGGCATCTTTTACACTTTCTGGAAACAGCAAGATATCGCAACCAGCCTGAAACGCTTTCACCACGACTTCGGTTTTTCCGTAACGATCAGACACCGCTTTCATGTTCAAGGCATCGCTGATCACCAAACCTTTGAAACCAAGTTGTTCTTGCAGGTATTTTTTAATAACGATTGCACTCAAACTACTCGGCGTACCCGTAGAATCGAGTGATGGAACGTTCAGATGCCCGATCATCACACTGGCTGTTCCAGCGCGAATTCCAGCTCGAAAAGGCGGGAAATCAATCGCGTCGATTTGCTTGAATGAATTCTCAACAATTGGTAAATCGTAGTGCGAATCCGTTCCTGTGTCGCCATGACCCGGAAAATGCTTGATGCTTGTGAGCACTCCTTGCGCTTCCATTCCTTGCACGGCCGCTGTCACATGATTGGACACCGAAATAGGATTTTCGCCATACGATCGGAAACCAATCACCGGATTATTCGGGTTGCTGTTCACGTCCGCTACTGGTGCAAAGTTGATGTGAATGCCCAATTCGCGGCATTCCTGTGCAATCATTTCGGAAATAGTACGCGTGAGTGCTGGATCATCTGCCGCTCCGAGCGTGTAATTGTAAGGGAAACGATCTTCACCAAACAAGCGCATTTGAACGCCCCATTCGGCATCCATTCCCATCAAAAGTGGCACTTCTGATTCGTTTTGAAAGCGATTGATGATGGCTTTCAAGTTGATCTGTTGACCTTGAAAAAAGATCATTCCTCCGATGTGCTGTTGTTTCACAAGCGAATCCAACTCTTGTAAATGCTCTTCACCTTGATTCGGATACGCCGCGACCATGAAAAATTGTCCAATCTTCTGTTCCAAGCTCATTTTCTGGAGCTGCTCGCTCACCCACGCCGTTTTCGTAGAAACCTCTGGAGGTGATACTTTGGCGGATAGCGATACGAGGGACAAGGAGGCAAGTCCGATGAGCACAACCACGATCAAAGAAAAGTGTTTATGGGGGATGAGTTTCTTCATATCCTCAAAAATACGGCTTGTGTTCACTGCTTTCATGTTGTAAAACTTAACTTATCCACAGTAGATAATCAAAAACTTATCCAAAATATGACTGACGGATTGTCAGATCATCGCATTAAGGTATGTTTTTTGATGTATTTTAACACGGCCGACGCGGGAATAATTGTTAATTTTGATCCACAACTATGAAGTTTCGATTTTTAAATAATACGCTTGAAAATAGGCGATTTGATTACAATCCAAGGCATTACGACGATCGTAAGGAAGCGATCGTGCGTAAGAGAGAATATTACGAAAAATTGAAATCAGGCGAAATTTCGGATGACGAACGCAGAAATGTGCTACGCGAACGAATGAAAGGTGAGCTTACGCGTGGAGAATACCGCCACGGACAAAATCGTTCGGCGAACATTCGTGTGCTATTGCTCATTTTTGTACTGCTCGCGCTTGGGTACTTTATTTTTAATGGTATTGATCAAGTTGACACTGTCGTAAATAATCTCTGGTAGCCAACGATGAGCCTCATTCAACTCCTACCCGATCATATTGCCAATCAAATTGCTGCAGGCGAGGTTATTCAACGTCCTGCCTCTGTGGTAAAAGAATTGATGGAAAATGCCATCGACGCTGGAGCGACGAAAATTGACGTGAACATCAAAGAAGCTGGAAAAGCACTGATTCAGGTGGTAGATAATGGTTCTGGTATGAATTCGGAAGATGCACTGCTTTGTTTTGCACGACACGCGACGAGTAAAGTTCGAAAAGCCGATGATTTATTTTCGCTCGTTACCAAAGGATTTCGTGGTGAAGCATTGGCATCCATCGCAGCAATTGCGCACGTAGAAATGCATACCCGACTGGAAAATGAATCTACTGGACTGCAAATCAACATAGAAGGAAGTAAAGTTACCGGGAACATCGAAACGGTTTGTCCAACGGGGACTTCCTTTGAAATTAAGAACTTATTCTTTAACGTACCCGCCCGACGGAACTTTTTGAAATCGAGTCAAGTGGAATTTAGGCACATTCAAGATGAATTTGAACGCGTGGCATTGGCTCACCCAGAAGTTCATTTTACACTGCATCACAACGAATCCGAGATTTACAACCTCACTCCTGGAATTCTCCGCAAACGCGTGGTGGATGTTTTGGGGCGCAATTCGAACGACCGATTGGTGCCGATTGAAG
>CALFOS010000208.1 GCA_937919725.1 uncultured Fluviicola sp.
CTCCTACTTTGATTACTAAAAATACGCTTATGAAAACTGGAAAATTAATTACCGCAATCCTATTGGTATCGGGCCATTCATTTGGACAAATTTATGAAAGAACAGGGAAAAATCTTGGGATTTATTTTGCAGGACAACCGATTTCTCAGTTAAATGAAAAACCGTTGAATTCAGGTTTAAATAATTTATCGGGAAGTATTGGATTGGTGCACATGCTAGTGCCTGGTATTTATCCTTCTGTTGGATATACGTTTAACCGGGCTCAAAATATCACAGGAAGAGAAAATGCACTTCTTCCATTTCAGAATGCACACATTTTAGACGCATCCCTGTTGTTTGATAAGCAACTGTTGAAATTACTCAATGGCAGAAGGGTTTTGGGCGGTTGTCATTACCTTTCATTGGGCTTAATTGCTGGACCTGAATACCATTACATGCTTGGTACACGTGCTGTCCCAAATGAAAGTTTTGGAGAAATAGCTGGTCAAATTGGTTTTTCGTTTTATCATTTTCGAAAATCGATGGGAAAACGTGCTAAAAGCAAAACACGGCAATACGATGTTTTTTATCGAAGAGGATTTACGCCGATTTTTAGTTCGACACAGAATGGAATTCAGACAAATTTATACCGACAAGAAATTGGAATTCGCGTGAGACTGATACGCCATCAAGTGACAAATTTTTTAAATTAATGTGCTATTAACTCCAGCTTGTACCGTCTTTTGTGTCTTTAATCACGATTCCAGCAGTTGCCAAACCATCACGGATTTTATCAGAGGTTGACCAATCTTTATTGTCGCGTGCTTGTTGCCGCAAATCAATTACTAAATCCATCACTGGAGCAAGCTTGGAATCACTGTTAGTGACACCTATCTCAATTCCCAAAACGTATTGGAGGAAACGCTTCATTTCAGCAGAAAGTAATGAAAGGTCTTCTTTTGTGATGGTGTCATTTCCATCGTTGATCAAATTAATACGCTTTGCAGCTTCAAATAAATTTGCTATCAAGATTGGTGCGTTAAAATCATCATCCATGGCAGAGTAAAAACTTGTAATTAAGTCTTTTACGTCAAAGGAAGAAGTTGGAGAAACGGTTAAATTATCAATTAATTGAAGTGCATCTGATAAGCGAGAAAACCCTTTTTCTGCCGCATTCAACGCATCTTGTGTGAAATCTAAATTACTGCGGTAATGCGCTTGCATCATGAAAAACGAATCACGTTTGGACTATATGGCTTTTCGAACAATTCTGTTGAACCTTCTACAATTTCTTTTGGCAAGAAAAAATTTTAACCTAGTCCGCGCGTGAGACATTTTGCACAAAATGGTTGATTTTTCTCGAAAACTCAGAACACGAATTAGGTGTCAATAAATTATCTCACCCTACATAACACGCCAAAAGTTCATTTTTCCTCCTCAAATTGTCCTCGACCGCTTGATCTTAACTACCTTTGCCAAAAAATCGGCGGAATGTTGAAATCAATGACAGGCTTCGGAAAAGCTACAGGAACTTTCCATACAAAAAAAGTATCGGTAGAAATTCGATCGCTTAACAGTAAATCAATCGACTTGAATGCGCGGATCTCGAGTCAGTACCGCGAACTCGAACCAGCGATCCGAAAGTTGGTTGCCAACGAGTTGAGCCGAGGAAAAGTGGATGTCTCCGTTTCCATCGACAGCATTGGCGAAGAAAGTGCTACGAAATTGAATGTTGCTTTGGCAAAATCTTACTACAACGACCTCAAAGCACTAAACGATGCCATCGGCGAAAGCACGCAGGATTATCTTCCACTCATTATGCGGATGCCTGACATCTACAACATCGAACGCGAAAGTTTGACCGATGAAGAGAAAGATTGGGTACTCAACCTAGTGAAAGAAGCTTCGGATAATCTCAACAATTTCCGACGAAAAGAAGGAATGGAGCTAGAAACAGAATTCCAAGAACGCATCACAGAAATTCGTGATTTCTTATTAGAAGTGCCAAAATACGAAAGCGAACGCATCGATATTATCCGCGAGAGAATGATCAAAGGTTTGGAAGATATTCAAGCGAAGAGCGGCTACGACGAGAACCGATTCGAGCAAGAAATGATTTTCTACATCGAAAAATTGGACGTTGCCGAAGAAAAAATGCGCTTGGCAAATCACCTCGTTTATTTTGAAGAAACGATGAAAACGGATGCCGCAGGAAAAAAATTGGGCTTCATTTCACAGGAAATTGGGCGCGAAATCAATACGCTTGGCAGCAAAAGTAACCACGCGCAGATGCAAGTACTCGTGATAGGCATGAAAGATAATTTGGAGAAAATAAAGGAGCAAATCCTGAACACTTTGTAGATTTTAGCGTAAGACAGGCAATGAAACCATTTGAGAACAAGGGGAAATGTGTTATTTTTTCGGCTCCATCAGGGGCTGGGAAGACAACCATTGTGCATGCACTATTGAAAAAAGACCTCGGCTTAGAATTTTCTGTTTCAGCCACGAGTAGAGACTCTCGTCCAAATGAAGTAGACGGAAATGATTACTATTTCTTGGGAATCGACAGGTTCAAAGAGAAGATAAAATCAGGTTCCTTCATCGAATGGGAAGAAGTGTACAGCAACAATTTTTATGGAACGCTTCGCTCGGAAATCGAACGGATTTGGGCTGAAGGAAGAACCGTAATTTTTGACGTCGATGTAATCGGTGGATTGTCACTCAAAAAACTCTTTCTCGACGATGCATTTGCCGTTTTCGTGCAGCCACCAAGCTACGAAGAACTCGAAAAACGCTTGCGCGGTCGGAGCACCGAATCGGAAGATAAAATTGGACAGCGCATGGAAAAAGCGCGGAAAGAACTCTCTTTTTCGAAAGAATTTGACGTAGTGCTCGTCAACGATAATCTCGAACAAGCCTGTGCCGATGCCGAGATTTTGGTGCGTCAATTCATCGAATCAACATGAAAGTAGGACTCTACTTCGGGACGTTTAATCCGATTCACGTGGGACATTTGATCATCGCGAATTACATGACCGAGCACTCCAATTTGGATCAAGTTTGGATCATCGTTTCTCCTCAAAATCCACTCAAAGAAAAGAAAACACTCCTGGCAGATTATCACCGTTTGGCCCTCGTGCGCGCCGCGATTGAAGACGATCCAAAACTCATTGTCAGTGACATCGAATTTAACTTGCCCATTCCGAGTTATACCTCTACTACACTCACGTACCTCAAAGAAAAGCACCCCGAACATACGTTTTCCCTAATCATGGGCGAAGACAATCTGCGGACTTTTCACAAATGGTTCAACTACGAGCTGATATTAAATAATCACACCATTTTAGTCTATCCGCGTGTACTCACTATCCAAGAAGAAGCCACTCAGAAAGAAGGGGGAATTATCGAAAAGGCCTTCGCTGATCACGAAAACGTCGTGTTTTGCGATGACGCACCCGTTATGAAAGTCTCATCGAGCTTTATCCGAAACTCAATCGCCGAAGGAAAAGACGTGCGGTATTTATTGACCGAGCCAGTTTATAAGTACGTAGAAGAAATGCACTTTTACGAAACGTAAAATCGATCTCGGTTCAACTCGGATGATCGGAAAATCTACTTTAACGCCTTCAAAGCCGCCTGAACTTCCTTGTCCGATTCGTTGATGACACGATAATATCCATCCTCAACCCACAATTGTTGCGCAATCGAACTTTTGATAAAGCGCGAAATCACCGATTTGCTGTAATTCAACGAGGCAGGATTTTTCTTGATCTTGTACTCGCTTTGCGCGAAGCGTGCGAATTGATCGAGCACAGCACTTGTAACCACGAACGATCGGTGAAAATCCAAAGGCGATTTCCATTTCGAGCGCTTCGTTTGCACGAAATCGAACGCAAATGTGGTGAAGGCATTCGAGAAACGCAGTTCGGAAACGTAGTAGCTAAATCCGCTAGAATCCACCGGCACGAAAATGTCGGGCATGATGCCACCGCCGCCGTAAACGATTTTTCCTTTCGGAGTTTTAAATTTGAGTGAATCTACGAAGTAGGAAGAATCGACCTCATACATTTCGCCGTTCGAGTAGCGGTCTTCGTATTCGCCGTAATATTCATCCATGCCTTCAGCATAGGATTTTTGGATGCAGCGCCCCGTCGGTGTGTAGTAGCGCGCAATCGTTAAGCGGAGATTACTTCCGTCTTTCAATTGAACATCTTCTTGAACCAACCCTTTGCCGAACGAACGTCGACCAACAATAATTCCGCGGTCGTTGTCTTGAATCGCGCCAGCTAAAATTTCGGAAGCTGAGGCAGATCCTTCGTTGATGAGGACCGCCAATTTTGTCTTCTTGAGTGCCCCACGATCTGTACTTCGGTATACGTATTCCTTGAAGTGTTCGCCGCGCGTTTCCACAATTTTTAATCCCGCGGGGAGAAATTCATCGGCGATTTCTGTCGCTCCGGTGAGCACTCCTCCTCCGTTGTTGCGAACGTCCAAAATCAGTTTTGTCATGCCGCTCAACAACAAGCGATTGGATGCACTTCTAAATTCTTCGGCCGTTGTTTTTGAAAAACTATTGATGTGAATGAATCCTATGGTTTTGTCAATCATGTACGCCGCATCAACCGAAGCAATTGGAATTGACCCGCGAATCACTTTTTTGTTGATTACCTTTCCGTTGCGTAAAATTTTCAATTGAACAGGTGTGTTTTCTTTTCCTTTGAGGAGTGCCATCACCTTATCGTTTTTCACTTTTTGGGAAGCGACTTTCTTCCCGTTTATTTCGATGATTTTATCGCCTGCTTTCAGTCCTGCTCGTTCGGAGGGTGAATTCGGTAGCACATTTGTGACACAAAGTGTATCGCGAATTACAAAAAAGCGAATTCCAACTCCACCAAACTGACCATCAATTTGCTCATTGATCGCCACCAAGTCACGGGCAGGAATATAATTGCTGTGCGGATCGAGATTATGAAGCATGTCGGCAATCGTTTTCTCGAACAATTCTTCGGCATTCACCGAATCCACGTAGCGTTGATCCAAGACTTGAATAATGTCCTGAATTTTTTGGTAATTCGTCTCGCCCTTGCTGTATTGTACGCTTCGCCCTGGCGTGAGAGTCATTCCAAGTAAAATTCCTCCTGCAGCAACCAAGGCCATCAAGAAAGGAAGGAGGTAAGTATAATTTCGTTTAGTTTCCATCGAATGGATTTTCAATTTGAACAATTTCAACGCCTGCTTCTCTCAAAAATGAGATTCCGCTTTCGTCTTTGTAACCGTTAGTAAATACAACGCGCTCGATTCCCGCTTGCAAAACCAACTTGCTGCAATCTTTGCACGGCGACAATGTAAGATAGAGCGTCGCTCCTTGACAATTGTGTGAGGATTTGGCAACTTTCAAAATGGCATTTGCCTCAGCGTGAAGAACGTACCAATGCGTTTCTCCAGCATCATTCTCACAACAATTATCGAAACCACTTGGCGTGCCATTGTAGCCGTCGGAAATAATCATTCCCTCTTTCACAATAATTGCACCAACAGATTTTCGTTTACAATGCGATAATTCGGACCATGTTTGCGCCATTCGCAAATAAGCCTTGTCGTATCGGAGTTGTTTTGCTTGTTCCTTCATAATTTTGATCCGCTAAAGTTAACATTAATCAAAGCGGTAAAAGCAACTTAACAATTTTTAAGCGAAATGAAATCAATTCTATTTTATTCAAACTTTCAACAG
>CALFOS010000209.1 GCA_937919725.1 uncultured Fluviicola sp.
TACTTAATTGATGAGTGACGAAAAAATCTTAATTCCTTATCGAAAAAGGTGAAAATACGTGTGCCCTTCAATAACTCCGCCATTAAAATCGGTCGCTTTGTATTTAATTGTATAAACTCCATCTTCAACAACTTTACTATTCGACGTTCCGTCCCATCCCTGATTTACGTTCGTCAGCGTAGTCATTTCATTTCCCCAACGATTCAAAATAAGCGCTTCGAACGATTCTCCATATTGCACATCTACAAAATAGGCATCATTCACATTGTCACCATTTGGTGTAAAGACATTTGGCGGAGTGACAATCATCGGTGGTAGAACTTCAATTTGTGTTGTCCACGTGTCGAAACAAATTCCATTTGAGGCAGTTAAAACTACAGTGTAAATTCCCGCAGCAGGGTAGTTGTTGGACATATCACTCAATGAACCAGTGCTTTGAATGTTTCCATCTCCAAAATCCCAAACATAGTTAGTTGCAAATTGACTCAAATTGGTAAAATCAATGATCATAGGTGCATTTCCATAGTTGTCGCTCGCCGTTCCGTTTGCAATGGGTAAAATGAGTGCGGTTATGGTGACCACATCCGTATCTGTACATCCGTTTGCATCCGTACCCGTTACGGTATATGTTGTTGTCCCGACTGGTGGAGTGAATGAGACTCCATTTGTAACGCCATTGGTCCATGTATACGTGAGTGCACCGGATCCCGACAAGGTAACTTCTGATGGCGTAATATCATTTGGTTCGCAAAGAATTTGATCTGTTCCAGCATCAACAATCGGTAAAGTATTGATCGTCAACACAACAGATTGAGTTTGGTTTTGAGAACATTGAGCAACACTCGACTCGGAAACGCTCGTCAAGGCATACGTAAATACGCCTGGAACAGAGGTTGGTGGTTGAATACTCGTTGAACCGTTGGTGACTAGTGGTGTTTGAGGAACGCCATTCAAGGTGTAATTGATCGTGTACGGAGGAGTTCCGCCAGCGCCTGTAAATGTAATCGCACTTGGGGGCGAATTTTGACAGAGACTGGTGGTGCCCGAAATTGTAGCGGTGGGCGGTGGATTAACGGTTATGGTTAATGATGTAGTTTGAGGGGCGATGCACGTTCCATTTTCAGAAACTGTTAATGTGTACGTAGTGGTGGTTAAGGGTGTAGCCACTGGACTAGCGATATTCGCATTATTCAACCCAGCTGAAGGTGACCATGAGTACGTGTATGGACCAACACCGCCACTGCAACCGTTCGATGCCGACGCTGTGATTTGCGTACTTTCTGAAACACAAATTGTGTCATTGGCCACACTCGCAGCGATTATAATTGGACTTGGTGTTCCAACAAGCGTGAATGTTTGCACAGGTGTATATAAACCGCAACCAGTTTCGACGGCTCTCCATTTGTAAACTCCAGGACAAAATCCCGACATGTCAATGACCGTTAATGGGTAAGGCGTCACTAACGTATTCGTAGTTGAAAATCCATTTCCGCCATTCAAGCAAATTTCTGCTGAAAAATAATTGGGAACTCCCGTGAAAGTCTGGTTGTCACAAATAAGTTCTATTTGTACCGTAAAGCAGCAATCCCAGCCTGCGTTACTCGTAAAATTTAATTCTAAATTGGTTCCGTTGAGATTTTGAGAAACGTTAGAAAGTGCACCGCATGGGCTGCATGAGATGGAATCAAAGGAAAGGAAGATAAAACTAACGAGTAGAAGTATGGATGATGTTGTTTTCATGAGCTTGGTCGATTTGTTAATTGGTATCGGCATCTATTTCAAGACGCATCTTTTTGATTATTAGTTGCATCTACTTAATACTTTCAGCTAATTTGTTCATTTTCTCTTCTAATTCTTCAATACGTTTGAGCAATTGAAGGTTCGATTCTGTGAGATCCGAAATTTTTTCGTCTTGTTCTTGGATAGAGTTGATCAATGGAATAACAAACTCAGCGTAGCGAATCGAATAAAAATCATGTTCATTTTTTGGTCTTACAAGTCCGCTAAAATCGGTATTTAAACCTGTAAGCAAAGCTTCTACGTCTTGTGCGATCAATCCCGAATAAATAATATTTCCCTGTCCTTCTGCTCGATACGTGTAGTTCATCGGTCTTAGTTGTGTAATAAATTCTAAGCCCAATTTGCATTCTGAGATATTCGATTTCAAGCGTCGATCTGAAAAGGTACTCCAACCAACTTGTCCGCCGATAGAAGTGACGGAAGTGTTGCCGATGATCACTGAATTATCAGCATTCACAATAGCTCCTCGTCCAAATGCAGATGCATTGCTGAGGTTGCTCGAAGAAGCATCCGCTTCAAACCCAACGAAGGTATTGTTGTTTCCAGAGGTATTGGCGAGTCCAGCAAAATTACCTAGAAATGTATTAAAACTCCCGAAGTTGTTGAAGTAGCCTGCGTGTGCTCCGATAAAGGTGTTTTCTTGTCCGCTCGTATTCGAACTTCCAGCGGTTACTCCCATAAAACTGTTGTGATTTCCATCCGTATTCGATTGACCTGCGTAAGCACCAATAAAGGTGTTTTCGATGCCGTCAACATTACCAAAACCAGCCCTACGACCCAAAAATGAATTCATGTCGCCATTAATATTGGCAGAGCCCGTTTCTGCTCCTACGAAGGTGTTTTGAGAACCAGAGAGATTTAAATTGCCCGAATTATATCCCATGAAGGCATTGGAAAACCCAATTGAATTCGACGCGCCCGCATTATTTCCAACGAATAAATTGGCTGTTCCCTTTACCCAAAGCACTTTTTTATTATTGATCATGTAGCTGCTATCCAGCGGAATATTTATGTGACCATTCACGTGCAATTTTTGAAGTGGAAAAGTGGTTCCAACGCCAACCTTTCCTCCATTATTATGAATATTACTGGAGTTGACTACCCAATCGGAACCGTCCCAATAGGCTGTGTTTCCAGCACTCGTTCCGTTCGGTAAAAGTGGGATTCCTGCAGATGTGGCATACAGTGCATACGGAACACTTAAAAGTTCACTAGTCCCGAAGGGAACGTAGGCAGTACCTCCCGTAAAATCACCTTCAATTTCGATGTATTTCGCTCCATTTGCCCAATCAACTGTTCCCAGCGTACCAACTAGCGGAGCTCCCGTTCCAATCGCTAGCGTGAAAAGACCAAAATTATTAGATACCACCGAGTGCGTTTCTTGAAAAACAATCGTTCCGGATGCAGAAATATCGTGGATCGACATTCGAATTCCGATCGACAAATTTGGTAAAATAACTCCCTGCGAATTGCGAGCAACTGCCTGATAGTTAAATGAATTGGGAGCTTGTGCTCTGCCACTCATCGAAAAAAGTAGAGAAAGGACGAAAAGTGAAATTCTCAATGGATTATTGATCATCTGATAATTGTATTAATGGTTGGAGAATCAGTTTTTTAGCCGCTGTTAATTCTACGTCGTAATCTGCTGGGCCTAGCCCTGAAAGTTCGAGCGTCAATTGTCGAAGTGGCGATGAAAATTTAGTGAGGAGTAGGGTACAGCAGTATAAATTCATTTGAACGCGAATAATTAATTGGAGAAGATACAATTTTAACTACAAATTCCACATAGATTCTATTTTTTACTAGAAAATTGCCTGATTCAACCCGCGT
>CALFOS010000210.1 GCA_937919725.1 uncultured Fluviicola sp.
TATCCTCCGAAATAATACAGCCCGAACAACACATTTGCATCCATTTGCACGCCTGGACTCATGTTTGCGAAGCTCAAATAAGCTAGAAATGCACCCACCACAAACACGTCTGCCATGCTCCATTTGGAGATGTAGGTCAGGATTTTACGCAAAGTTTTCGCCCGCGTGATCGGGAAAAGGAGTATGATGATGGAAAACAGCAATTTGATGAGCGGAATGATGACACTAAACGTTCCAATGGCCGCCGCAACAGGCTTGTTATTGTTTTCCCATAGCAAGGTGATCACGTCCATGATGCCTTTGTTCTGGTAATAGAAATAGGTCTTCCCTTTGAAAACTTGATCTTTTCCGTATTCTTCGTCTGCATGTTCGCGCATTAAGTCGGCTACGTCCATGGCAAATCCTTGAACGGCTTGCGATGGGATTTTTAATGCATCTGTGATATCTTGACCAATGAATGGAATCATTTCGAAATGTTCCACTGCTTCGCCCAGCATTCCGCCTTTTTCTTCGAGCTGTTCGATCGCTTCCATATAATAAGGAATATCCTTCGGTTTCACGTACACTTTAAAGGTCATATCTTCCTCAAAAGCAGACATTTCCAAAATAGGGTTCATTACACCTTGCGCCAAAAGTGCTATCCCAACGGTGGCTAAACCGAGTGTAATTCCAAAGTAGATCCGTTTTCGGGCGTAAAAAGCGACCACAGTGATGAAAAAGATGATACAACCAAACAGCAAATAATGTCCATAGCCGAGCGCTTCGTTGTAATGAATGTCGGCCTGTTCGAGCGCAGCTTCGTATTTCACACGTTTTTCTTCCCAAGCTGTTTCCGAGAAAACCCAGTCGCGGAAAGAGAGCAAGCGATCTTTGAAATTGAGAATCTCGGCAATTTTGTTCTTCTCTACCTTGAATTCATGCGATGCCTCCACCGATTTGTTCACCATCAGAAATGCGAAGATGAGAAATGCACCTGCGAGTACAAGTCCCGGAATGCTATACCATTTTTTTAAATCCATGTCTTTATTTCTTGATGATTACTTTGGCCACTTTCACTAAAAATAGCATTTTTCGTCAGAAATAATTACATTTAAGCGAACCTTGATCTCAATAACGCCATGAATCGTATCTTTTTTATTGTTGTATGCTTCGCGCTATTCGCTTCTTGCTCTGCGGAAGTTGTGAATGACGACACCACCACTGCGGATGTAAACACCGAAATTGCTCCCAACGAAGCGGACATCGAACCAGTTGACAAAGAATACCTGTTCGAGTCGGATGACGAGGGAGTGAAAGAGTTCATGCGCTCTACTCAAACGCCCGATGGCAAGAGTTCGTGGGTGTATTTCACAGCAAAAAACCCAAAGGAGATAAAATTGGGGTCGCGCATGCAAGCGGGATTTGAAGTGGTATATTTTTTGACGAAGCCGAAGGAATTGTATTGGATTTATGGCGCCGAATGTGGGTTTACGCTCTCGGACGACTCTAAACGCACCTCGCAATGGTACGCTCAGGTAAAACCCAGATGTGCCGACGATATGTTTGAGTAACAGCGAACAATAATAATCAAGCTTGTGTTCCACCGCCCCCCCTGAAAATTTCTCTAACAGGTTAAGAATTTACATGTCAAGGCATTGGGAAAAAGGACGGACGATCTTCTCGACCAACCGTCCTCGCTTGATTTTTAATTAATAATTTAAGGTGATCCCTCCTCCCAACTGCATGTCGCTGTCATAATGAACGTTGATCGCCACGTTTTTAGTGATCACATATTTCAACCCTCCCATGTACTCTTTGTCGGTGTTGATCATGAACGCAAGTCGCAAGCGTGGTGAGATCGGGATGTCCTCGCGCATGAGCTGAAGTCGAACGTTACCGTCGTGGAATACTTCAGCTTGGAAAACAATAAGTAAGGGAAGGGTGTATGCGAATCCAACACTTGCCACCGCCCGGTTGTCTTTCGTGCTCAATTGACCAAATAAATTCGTTTCAACCTCATTTCCCAACGCGCGGTAGCGGTAATCGAACCCAATGAAAGGCATGAACCACTGATTTTTCCCAATATACCGCCCGATGTGCGTCTCGGTTTCGTATCCGTGTCGGTCGTGATAACCTAAACGCCACTCGGTGCCAAAACTCCAGCGCGTGTTTTGCAACATGAAATGTCCGTCGTTTCCGTTGGAGGCAAAGTCGTTTTGCATCATCAAGTGGAGCGGATTGCTCTCTCGCTGCAACTTTCGATAGGCCCATTTCTTGTTAGGGATGCGTGGATTTGGAACGTGCTCTTCGTACGAGAAAACACGGTTCATTCCTGCCATCATGTGGTAAAGGATGTGGCAGTGAAAAAACCAAGCACCCTCGAGGTTTGCGTTAAATTCGATGGTGTCGGTTTCCATCGGCATGATGTCCAATACGTTTTTGAGCGGAGCATATTCGTGTTGTCCGTTGAGTACTCGGAAGTCGTGACCGTGCAAGTGCATCGGGTGGCGCATCATCGATCCGTTGTACATTATTATCCGAACATTTTCCCCTTTCTTAATGAGGATTTTATCGACTTCGGATAATACTTTATTATCCATGCTCCAAACATAGCGGTTCATGTTTCCAGAAAGTTCGAATCGAAGCTCTCGCAGCGGAGCGTCTTTTGGCAATGTTGTTTCTTCTGGTGAACGAAGCATGGAATAGTTGAGTGTCACGATACCGTTCGGCATCGGCATGTCCATTTCATCCGATTCTTGCTCTTCCATTTTCGGTTGACTTCCATTCAATTCAGGATACATCACTGTGTTCATGTCCATTTTTTGCAAACTCATCGCCATGCCCATGTCGTCCATGTCGCCATTTAACCTCATCATGTCGTTCATCATTTTCATCCCCGCGAAATAATCGAGCCTGGGCATGGCTTCTGCCACTTGACGAATACCATTACCAATAAAAAGCGAGGCGGATTTGGTCCGATCCTCGGGTGTAGCCAAAAATTCGTAGGAAACGCCATCTTGTGGAATGGTCACGATCACGTCGTAGGTTTCCGAAACGCCGATAATTAAGCGATCGACTTCCACGGGTTCTACGTCATTTCCATCATTGGCAACAACCGTCATTTTTCCTCCGGCGTATTTCAACCAAAAATAAGAAGACGCACCTCCGTTAGAAACGCGTAAGCGCACCTTATCTCCACCTTTGAATTGCTTAAGTTGAGATTGATGTTGACCGTTGATCAAGAACTTGTCGTAGTACACGTCGCTCACGTCCATGGCGAGCATGCGTTTCCATTCGTTCCCGATCTTTGTTTTAAATCGGTGCTGTTGGATGGCTTCGAAGTAACTCTGCGTACTTTCTTTCTTGATTGCTGACCAGTCGTTGGCATTGTGAAGCATGCGGTGCACGTTTTCGGGCTTGATGTCGGTCCATTCACTCAAAATAACGGGAACCATCGGAATATCGTCGATTCCTGCGCGCCAAGTTGGATCGTCGGTTCGTTTTTTTAGCACGAGCGAACCGTACATTCCGAGTTGTTCTTGCAATCCGCTGTGACTATGATACCAATGTGTTCCGCTTTGAACGATGGGAAATCGGTAGACAAACGTATCGCCCGGCTCGATGGGCAACTGTGTGAGGTACGGAACGCCGTCTTCCTTATTGGGCACGTACAAACCATGCCAGTGCAGCGAAGTGCCTTCTTTGAGGCGATTGATCACGACAATTTCCGCGGTGTCCCCTTCGGTGAACGTGAGCGTGGGCATAGGAATTTGGCCGTTTACAGCGACTCCACAGCGATCTTTCCCCGAAAAATTGACAGTTGTGTCCGTAATAACTAGCTCGTAATGCTCCAGTTTTTGGGCATTCGATTGAAAATAAACAAGAACGAACAGAAGGATTCCGACTGCTTTTTTCAGGTAGTTCATTTAGTTTATTTAATCGTTTCGGTAACTTTTCCGCACGTGAGCATCGTCGCTCCGTAGTATGGATTTTTGACCGTGTTTTCTTTACTCAACCAGGTTGCGCCTTTTCCGTTGTTCGCCATCGGGCAGAATTGATAATAAACGGGCTTTTCGAGTTCTGCGGATTTTGCCAAGGCATACATTTTTTCAGACAATCGAATGAAGGTTGTTCGCTGCGCTTCGACATCACTACTTTCTGAAATGCTTTTTGCATCGGCGATCAAATTTGCTTTCACG
>CALFOS010000211.1 GCA_937919725.1 uncultured Fluviicola sp.
AAGAGAAGCTGGTGAATTTGAAAGTCACATCCATCTCAAAAGAAGGTCCTCAGGATAGAATTGCAGGTCCGGTGAAACACCTAGAAACGCGTTTTCAATTTTCGATGACAGGACAAAAACCGATTCAAATTGCTGAAAAATTGCATCCAACACCTGCTGTGAGTGGACTTCCACAAAAAGAAGCAATGGACGTGATTCATCAAATCGAAACCCACGATCGGAGTCTCTACGCTGGTTGTATTGGGATTTTGGGCGAACGAACAGACATTTTCGTCAATCTTCGATGTGCTCAAATCATCGAAAACGAACTTTTCCTGTATCTCGGAGGTGGATTCACCAAGGATTCAATCGCCGAAAACGAATGGCAGGAAACCGAAAATAAATCGCGAACACTGCTCGACATCCTTGAAAACTCCTAGTTTTGTAATTGTACAAAGAGCAACTATGCGCATCACATCAACGGACAAAGAACACATTTCAAATTTCATTCACGCCTGTATTCGTAATGGAATGACGCACGTTGTGTGCTCGCCCGGATCGCGAAATGCGTCGATTGTAATTGCCTTAGATGAGCATCCAGCAATTGAAACAATTGTGGTGCACGACGAGCGAAGTGCTGCGTTTTATGCCCTTGGAATGACATTGCAGTTGAAAACTCCAGTAGGTGTTGTGTGCACGTCTGGCTCGGCAATGTTGAATTACTATCCCGCTGTTGCCGAAGCGTTTTATCAATCGGTTCCGATTGTGGTGATGAGCGCCGATCGGCCTTCCGAATGGATAAATCACGGAGATGGACAAACGATTGTGCAAGAAGGAGTGTACACCAATCACATCCGCTACGAAACGACGATTTCCAAAGAAATGATGAAGCATGAAATTGACACGGAAGTGGATTATGCGTTCAATTGTGGATTGAAAGAATGGCGAGGTCCAATTCATTTCAACCTTCCCTTGGAGGAGCCGCTGTATGGGAAACGAGAAATAGAGTGGGAAAAAGAACCAACGATCACTCATTCAATTGAGAACAGAAAGAGATCAGAGGATGAGGCGGATGAACTTCGTGAAATTTGGGAAAACTCTCCACGAAAACTCATTTTAATTGGTCAACTCGATAAAGATCTTGCGCTCAAACATGCTTTGGTCGATTTGTGCGAAGATAGTTCAATCGCTGTTTTGGTTGAAAACACGTCTAATCTCACGCATCAGCGTTGGGTGCAGTGTATCGACCGAACCTTGGGAGGGATTTCCGATGATGAAATTGGAAAGTATCAACCGGATTTATTGATTACGCTTGGCGGGGCGATCGTCTCGAAACGGATCAAGCAGTTTTTGCGAAATTCTCCTATCAAAGCACATTGGAAAATCGGCTACGATTTCCCAGAAATGGACACGTATCGAAAATTAACGCATTCCTTCGAGTGCTTGCCAAGTCGCTTCGTTCACGAACTTCTCGGACTCGATTTACCGCGGAACGCCTCCAACTTTGGATCCATCTGGAAACAACGCGATTTACTCAATCAAGGGAAATTACCTGCCTTTTTTGAAACGATTCCGTTCAGCGACATGGCGGTTTTTGAAACGCTCCTCGACTACATTCCCGAAAATGCATTCGTTCACATGGCGAACAGCTCGGTCGTTCGCTATTGCCAGTTGTACGACCCGGTTCCATCGATGCGTTATTTCTCCAATCGGGGAACAAGTGGAATTGATGGAAGCTCTAGCACAGCATGCGGAGTCGCACTCGCAAGTCCAAATGTGTGCAATGTTCTACTCACTGGAGATGTCAGTTTTTTCTACGATTCGAATGCCTTATGGAACAATCAACTCCCGTCCAACTTGCGAATTTTCCTCATCAACAATGAAGGGGGAGGAATTTTCAGAATCATTCCAGGTCCACGAGAAAGTGAGCAATTGGAACGTTATTTCGAAGCGCATCACACCAGCAAAGCTGAGTTTATATGCAAAGCGCATGATGTTCACTACCTTTCCGCTTCGTCTATTGGTGAAATTGAACTTCAAATGGAGGACTTTTTCCTAGAAAGCGACCGCCCGAAGCTAATGGAAATTTTCACTCCTCGGGAGTTGAATGGTGAGGTATTGGGGCACTATTTTGACTTTTTAAGTTAAAGTAAAAAGTCACTTCACAATTCGTTACCCAAGAACAATTTTGTCAATTGTCAAATTTCATTGATTTCCTTATATTCACCACATGAAAAAAATGGCGCTACATTGGAAAATTTTGATTGCAATGGCTCTAGGAGTCATCTGGGCACTCATCTCTGGGAAGTTTGGTTGGAACGGTTTCACATCGGATTGGATTGATCCTTTCGGAACCATTTTCATCAACTGCCTCAAGTTTATCGCAGTGCCATTAGTACTTTTTTCCATTATTACCGGCGTTGCTGGAATGGGTGATCCGTCCAAATTAGGTCGAATTGGGGCCAAAACCCTCGGACTTTACCTTGTTACAACGGTCTTCGCGATTTCAATGGGATTAGTGCTCGTCAACTTATTCAAACCTGGAGTTCAGGCCGATGAGAATGTGCGGCAAAAAAATCGTTTGCAATACGAATTGTGGGCGAAGGATGCCGGGATTCCTGTAAAAGACGGCCGACATGAGCTGGCAACTGCAACACCTGAACAGATTACCAATGCGAATAAGGAATTAGCCGCATCCATGGAAACGGAGGAATACAAAGCCGCCACTTCGAAACGGGCAAAAGCAAATTCGGTCGCGCCAGCCGATCCTGGTCCTTTACAGCCCATTGTGGACATGGTCCCCGAGAATTTAATCACCGCCATGAGCGATGGTCGTTTCATGCTCCAAGTGATTTTCTTTGCTTTACTCTTCGGAATTGCACTCGCATTTCTCCCCAAAGAAAAAACGGAAACCGTCAACAAGTTTTTTGATGGAATGAATGAAGTGTTCGTCAAAATGGTGCACATCATCATGCGCGCAGCTCCCTTTTTTGTCTTCTGTTTGATGGCTGGAGTGCTCGCCAAATCGGCAGATAATTTGGATGAATTACTCAGCATTTTCGTGAAATTACTTGGCTACTCTGTGGTCGTGTTGATTGGGTTATCAATCTTGTTGTTTGGCTTCTATCCGCTCTTTATGCACATATTTGGGGTTAAAATCGGTTACCGAAAGTTCTTCCAAGGATTGAGTCCTGCGCAGTTTCTGGCATTTTCAACGAGCTCAAGCGCAGCAACGCTTCCTGTTACCATTGAATGTGCAAACGACAATTTAGGAATTCCCGAAGAATCAACAGATTTTGTCTTGCCGATTGGTGCTACAGTCAACATGGATGGGACCTCTCTCTACCAAGCCGTGGCAGTGATCTTCCTCGCGCAATTCTATGACGTCGACTTATCTGTGACCCAACAATTGGGGATCGTCTTAACGGCAACACTGGCTTCAATCGGAGCGGCAGCTGTTCCCGGTGCTGGCTTGATTATGCTCATGGTTGTACTTGAATCGGTTGGCTTAAACCCGATGTGGGTCGCGATTGTTCTTCCGATGGATCGAATTTTGGACATGTGCCGAACGGTGGTCAATGTCACAAGCGACGTTTCGGTCTCAGCAATTATTGCGAAGTCGGAAAACATGATCGCGAAGCCTGGAATGATGAAGGAGTAGCGAATACGACTTTTTTCTTTGACGTGGGCCTGTCCAACTAATGCAGTGAGATGGACGTTTCCCCGCAAGTTTGTACCCATAAGTTGGGTATAAACCATCGCGGTCGGGTCATCCGCTGTAGCTCCTACTTAAAAGTAGGAGGCTGCCGCTTCTACCCCTAACGCAAAACCCTTTCTTCGAATCAGGCATTCTACATGGCGAATTCAGTATAATTGTCTAAATTCCATGATGCAATAAGTCCTTTTCAGAATTAATTTTGGGACAACTAAGCCTCTACGCTCAATTTTGGTTCGGTTGGAAAAAAGTTGGGTGGATAGAATAATCGTTTCGAATTCAAACTATTTTCACAATTAAATTCCCTGTCTTCTGTCCAGATTCTGCGTAGTGATACGCTTCCACAATTTCTTCAAGCGAATAAATTCGATCAACCACGGGCTTAAATTCCCCCAATTCAGCTAGCTTTCCTAAAAATTCGACGTCCTCATTTTTTGTGGACGGAATAGGGAAGAGCAGTTTTCTTCCCCGAAACAATGGGGTGAATAATGCAAGAAAAATATTCTGTCCGCCTTTGCCCAATTCAGTGGAAATGTAAATTCCTTTTTTTGTGAGAAGTGGTTTGCATTTACCAAACGACGTTTTCCCAACTGCATCAAAGATGAAGCTGAATTGTTCTCCACATTGCGTAAAATCCTCCGATTGATAGTCGATCACGCGATTTGCACCTAGTGATTTCACCAAGTCGACATTTTTTGTATTCGCGACTGCTGTTACCTCAGCGCCAAAATGCTTTAACAGTTGAACTCCAGCTGACCCAATCGCTCCCGTAGCTCCATAAACGGCTACTTTGTTACCCGTTTTCACTTTGGCCGCACGAATATCGATCAAGGCATAGTGCGCACCTTCGCTGAGTGCTGCGGCTTCTTCGAAACTTAAATTTTCGGGTTTTACCGCAATTCCACCATCCTCAGAAATTGTCAAGTATTCGGCGTGACCTCCAAACTGCTGATCGTTGAAACCGAAAACTGCTTCGCCCACCTTGAATTTCGTCACCTTCGCACTAATTTCTTCGACTACACCAGAAAACTCGCAACCCAGCGTGGTGTGCTTAGGTCGAAAAAGGCCACTAAAAAATCGGGACACAAAATACTCGGCACTTCGAAAGCCACTATCTGTTCGGTTCACGGTGGAAGCATAAACCTTGATGAAGAGTTCATTTTCCTTTGGAATCGGTCGCGGAATTTCTGTGAGTTGTGCAACTTCAGGAGGACCGTATTTTGTGTGGACGACTGCTTTCATATTCTTAGGATAGTTTCAGAGCTATGCGCACATGCGCCAAATGATGCGCACATGCGCCAAATGATGCTCGCAATGCCAAGCATATAAGCCAATGGCTTCTTCCAAGGAAAAGTGTTTTCCGTATTGTGGGTGTACGTATTCTCGTTTCAAATCTGCTTCAGAAAGTCCGCGAAGCAATCGAGTCCATTTGGAATGAAGAGCGGTGAGAAGAAGCAGAGTATCCGATAGATCATCCGCTTTACCGTCATTCAACTCTGCCCAGCGTTCCTCGAAGTTAGGTTTGATGGTAGGCATGTCTTCTGTTAAGGTGAACTTGAATCGAATAAAGGCATTCATATGACTATCTGCACAGTGATGTACAACCTGTTTGATGGCCCAACTTTCGGGACGGTATGTGAGCTTTTTTTCTTCTGTTGAAAGATTGGCAGTGAGTGAAGTGATCGTTCCAGGGAAATTTGAAATTGATTGAATCCACGAGGTGAGTTGCTGTTGATTCACTTCTGAAGGCATTTCAAATTTGCCTATCGGGTAACGGAGTTGATCGACATCTTGGTGTATCATTATTGAGGAATTTTAGTCTACCGAAATATACGCAGGATATTTATTTATTACTTCTCACAATTTATTTCTCTCGCGACTGAAGTTCTTACTTATGTTTTAAAACCGTGAGTCCAATCGCAATAAACCGGCGCTTATTCATTTCAACTTACAGTTTTTCTCTCAAAAATCTCCCAGTGTGACTTTTCTTATCCTTCACCATTTCCTCGGGAGTTCCAGTGAAAACAACCATTCCACCGTCATTTCCGCCTTCTGGTCCCATGTCGATGATGTGGTCGGCGCATTTGATCACGTCCAAATTGTGCTCGATTACAATAATGGAATGTCCCGCGTCGATCAACTCGTTGAGCGCGATTACTAGCTTGTTCACATCGTGGAAATGCAATCCTGTGGTTGGCTCGTCAAAAATGAAGAGCGTTGCTGGACTGTTTTTTCCTTTGGAAAGAAACGACGCGAGTTTGATTCGTTGTGCTTCTCCGCCACTCAAGGTGCTCGATGGCTGACCCAGTTTCAAATAACCAAGCCCAACTTTCACCAATGGTTCAATTTTCTCAACGATCTTTTCTTCTGTTTTGGAATCTCCGCCTTTGAAAAATTCGAATGCTTCGGTCACGTCCAGTTCGAGAATGTCGGAGATAGACTTGCCGCGGTAAAGCACATCTAGGGTTTCAGCTTTGTATCGTCCGCCATGACACTGTTCGCAAGGCAAACTGATGTCCGCCATGAATTGCATTCCAACGGTGATCGATCCTTCGCCTTCGCAGACTTCGCAACGACCGCCGTCCACATTGAAACTAAAAAAGCCTGGTTTGTAGTTACGCGCTTTCGCTAACGGTTGACGTGAGAATAAATCACGGATATCGTCGAATGCCTTCACATAGGTCACGGGATTGCTGCGCGAGGATTTTCCAATCGGATTTTGATCAACGAATTCTACGTTTTTAATCGACTTAAAATCGCCTAAAAAAGCTCTGAAATCGCCTTGTTGATCGCCGTAAATCCCCAATTCTTTGCGCAGGGCAGGAAGTAAAATATCACGTACCAAAGTCGATTTCCCTGATCCGCTCACACCTGTGATACAGACCAAACTATTTAGCGGAAAGTCGACATCTACGTTTTTTAAGTTGTGTTGGCGTGCACCGGAAATGCTCAATTTATTCTTTGTTGTACGTCGTCGCTTGGGAACTGGAATTTCTATTTTGCCAGTCAAATAATCTGCTGTGAGGCTGTTTTTCGCCTTCGGAAGTTGGGCGTGCGTTCCTTGAAACACAATTTCTCCCCCAAACGCGCCTGCAAAAGGACCAATATCGATGATCAGATCCGCAGCTTTCATGATGTCTTCTTCGTGCTCGACCACGATCACCGTATTTCCTATATCGCGGAGTGAATGTAGCACTTTGATCAAGCGCAAGGTGTCTTTTGGGTGCAAGCCGATGGATGGCTCGTCGAGAATGTACATCGATCCCACCAAGCTACTGCCGAGTGAAGTCGCCAAATTAATTCGTTGCGATTCTCC
>CALFOS010000212.1 GCA_937919725.1 uncultured Fluviicola sp.
CGTTTGAATTTTCCATTTGTCCGTGATTCGATCGACACTAATTCCGCCACTCAAATTGATTGAATTGTACTGCTTTTCGCCATTCACCCAACCATTCGCATTGATGCGAAATACCCAATTTTTCCATTTGTCCACCACCGGTGCTACGGTATCGGATTCATTTCCAATGAAACTTAACGAAATTTGATCACCGTAGCCCCGTTTTAGCATGTATTTCACCAATCCCAATTGCACAATTCTTATTTGTTTTCTTCGGATTTCGTCGCTCGTGTTATTCACCTCAGTCGTCATCGTGAGTGTGTCGATCATTCCTCCCAAATCCTTCTGTCCGTAAAAGAAAAAGGTGAACATATCGCCACCGCTGCCTGTGCTTTGACTTACAATTTGAATGTGGACATCTGCCAACAAACGGTCGCGAACGTAACTCAAGTTAGTAACTTCCTGCTTCAGGAAATCTTGATCGCAATACGCACAATCGATAAATACTTTGAGTTTGTTGTCATTCGCCTGACCAAAGGAAAAAAAAGTGCTCAACAAAAATAGAAGGATCAGTAGCGAAGTTTTCATGTAATAAAATTTGGGTAGCATAATAGAATGCAAAATAAACCTTTTAGTTACGAAAACTGCCGTTAATTCTGTTAAAAAGGATCAAGGTTTGTTAATTGAATTCCGAGTTAATCTTCCACCCACATTAGTTTTTCGCGTGCCACTTTCATCCGCATAAATCCGAAAGCAACGGTGATGTTATCGCCCGAAACTTCTTCTACAACACCCACTTGTTTGGTTGCAATTAGCTTCACGCGTGAGTTTAGCTTGATTTTGTGTCGTTGGAATTGATCTTGCTCTGGACGTACTTTTTTCTTCTTCGCGTTTGGTTTGAGGGCTTCTTGATTTACTTTTTGCTGCGCGCTCATCAGCGCTGCGTCAATCTTCGTGCGTTCTACCGCCAAATACTTGTTCACTTCGGCGATCAACTTGTCATTTACGCTGGCTTTGCGCGATTTCACGTTGTACTGATCCACGTAGGTTTTCATCTTATTACCAAATCCTACGAGTTTGTTATTTACGTCGGCCTGCTCGCGCATGCGTTTGAGCTTTTCGTCGTAGTCGGCTTTGCGTTCTTGGTATTCATTGAGTGCGTTTTGCGCGGTTTTCTGAGCGTCGATGTGCTCTTTATTGAGGCGCTCGAGGTAGGTTTTTTCCTTCTGAAGATCGTTCAACAGTCGGTCCATTTGCACTTTTTTGTCGTCAAGTTTACTTTTGGCGTCTTCGATAATTTCTGGTGGAATTCCATTGATGGTCGCCACTTCAAAGGTAAACGAGCTTCCGGGTTGACCGACAGAAAAGCGATAGGTCGGTTCCAACGTTTCTGAATTGAAGAGCATGCAGCCATTCACGGCATTTTTGAGTCGGTCGGCTTTCAGTTTGATGTTGGCGTAATGCGTTGTGATGACGCCGTAGCACTTTCTATTGTAGAACGCCTCGAAAATCGATTCTGCTAGCGCACCACCAAGATCAGGATCAGATCCAGTACCGAATTCGTCCAAAAGTAAGAGCGTGTTCTTGTTGGCTGCATCCAAAAATGTTTTCATGCGTTTGAGTCGGTAGGAATAAGTACTCAGCTCGTTCGCGATGGATTGATTGTCGCCAATATCGCTCAAGATCGTATCGAAAAAACACATTTTACTGTTCTCGTGCACAGGAACGAGCAAGCCTGATTGCAGCATAACTTGAAGGAGACCAACAGTTTTTAAGGTGATGCTTTTTCCGCCAGCATTTGGACCTGAAATCACGAGCATGCGCGAAAACTTATCCATTTTAATCGACTGCGGATGCGTTTTTTTCTTCTGTGCTCGGTTGTTTTTCCACAAAATTGGGTGGTAGGCAGAGATGAGTTCGAGGGATTGATCGTCTTGAATCGAAGGCAAAGTTGCATCTAAATCTGTTGCCAGTCGACATTTTGCGTTGATGAAATCGAACTCAGTTAGAACAAATTGATAAGATCTGATTAATTCTACGTGGACTTGAATTTCCTTTTTCAAGGCTTGAAGAATACGAAAGATTTCTTTGCGTTCGTCGTCGAGCAGCATTTCCAACTCATTGTTGAGCGGAATGTTGATGGCCGGTTCGATGTAGGTCAAGCTTCCGGTTTTACTCGACCCAACAACTGACCCTGGAATTTTTCGTTTGTGTTGAGATAAAATTGTGAGAACCCGACGTTCGTTGATGAATGTTTCTTTGGTTTCGCCGAGCACATTTTCTTTCAAAAGTTTCCTTGCTTCTTTATCGAAATTTCGGTTGATTTGCTTTTTGATTGTTTGGATTGCCGCGCGAATGGAGGCAAGTTCAATCGATGCATCGTCCTTCACATTTCCACTTTTGTCGAACACCTTTTCGATCGCATCGATGATCTCCGTAGTATAAAACGCATGCGAAACGAGCGTACTCAAGAGTGGGTATTCTTCCTCTCGTTTATCGAAAAAATGGAGCAAACTATTCACCAAGAGTGAGGCCTGATGAATTCGCATAAATCCTTCTAGTTGAATCGACGCATTTTGGATCGGTAGCAATTTCAATTCACTCTTCAACTCTTCAAATTCCAAACGTGGAAATGTTTCACCCTCGTAGCGAACCGCTTTCAACTCTGCCAATTCTTCGAGTGCCTTTTGCACCGCAATTTTGTCCCGCGATGGTTCCAAATGCTCCAAGCGCTGTCGAGCAGTATCGCCCACGGCGAATTCAACCAGCCAATTTTGGAGGGTCGTGAATTCTAAATCTTGAAGGGTTTGTGCATCCGCAGCGTTCATCATCGTGTATTCAAAAGAGCTGCAAAAGTACTAAAAACAGTACTTACCACTCGAACACGGTAATTATTGGATTGTGATCTGAGACGCGTTCACAATTTTCACCAAAATAACAGCGCGGTTCTTCAATGTGCGACGAACGGAAATCGACCACATCTGCAGATTTTAGTAGGATGAAATCGATCCATTTTGGTCCGCCACTCACATTTGTGAGTGTATGTCCACCCAAATTGGACGTTCCCATTTCCAAATGTATCGGCTCGATGTTTCGGATGGAAAGCGATTCCACAATGTAATGGTAGAGTGAATCTTCGAATCGGATGTTGAAATCACCGGCAAATACGGAGATTGATTGTCGGGTCTGTTTCCTAGACAATTCTGCAATCTGATCGAGTTGGGAGCAGCGAACTTTTGCCCCTTCAGCGCCGCCGCCAGCTTGCAAGTGAGTTCCATAGATGTGAAAGGCTGATCCTCCATGCTCGATTTCAATCAGAATTGCTCCTTTTTTTGCCATCTTATCTGCCTTGATCGCCCACTTGTAATAAACGAATTGTTGCGATCGGATACTGTCTTTTGAAAAAATGCAATTTCCCGATGGAACGCCCCAAAATGTCTTCCTGCCGATTTTCGAATGATACGGATAGGATTTTGATAAAGCTTTGATTAATCGTCTCCGCGATTTTTTATGAAAAACTTCTTGCAGCACGAGTACATCCGCATCCATAGCTAACAATTTTGCCGCAATACTGTCCACTCTTTTGAGTTGTTGATCTTTCAAAATCGCAGGGCGCAAAAACACGTTCCAAGAAATTACTTTGAGTGAGTCTTTTTGTTGAGAAGATGCTAAGTTGCTCAAAACGAGAAAGCAGAGTAGGAGAAGCGTTTGTTTCATAGCGTAAATCGCATAAAAATGAATGAGTTTATAAGTATACGAATTTTGTGGATGACATCCTACTAGGAGTTCAATAATACGCCTAAAAAGCACCCAAACGAATAGCAGTTCGACTCAAAATGTACTAAAAATTCACACATTCTTTTGTTCCACAGTTTGTGATGCATCCATCTTATCATTAACTTTACA
>CALFOS010000213.1 GCA_937919725.1 uncultured Fluviicola sp.
CCCACGAAATCCCAGGGGTCAGTGTCCCTTCTTCCGACGGTCTTTTTTCCAAAGGAGCGTGAAGTAGCGCGCAAAAGATGTAATAAATTTCGAGCTCCTCCAGTTTTTCGTTCATTCTATCAAACTCCCACGCCTGTCCCATTTTTGGTTGATAATTCCCTAGTGCTTCCCATTCTAATTGCATAAACCAAGGTGCAGCAACCATGCGTGTAAAATTCCCTCCACCTTTCTGTAAATCATGGAAACTACTGTACATCGCCATGAAATTGACCGGTCCAGCAGCTACATCCGTATGGTACCAGTCGTCGTATAGCACCCATGGAATTACTTGACCGACCCCAACGAAGCTTTCCTTGGTTTTCGAGAAACGCATGTGCTTATCATGTGCTCCCTTCTCGAGAAATCCTTTGTTGTCAGATTCAACAACCGAAAATTGCGAACTTACATACATAACGGGCAATCCTTTAATATTGATGAGTACGTCAACAGTATACTCTCCGGAAAATTCAGGTGCGTGTCTTATTCGAAACGGATAGGAAGTGGTATCCTTGATCCAGCTATTATTCCCCAAATCACGACGGAATTCTTCAAAATAAAACCCTTCGTTCCGCTTACTGATGTGACCTTCCGTAGTAAACGTTGCCTCGATATCGATGTCATTCCGATCGAAAGGATTCAATCCGCCAGAATGAGCACCCTTCCCCGATAGAAACTGCGAAATTTTTTCAATTACGGCTATGGGAAGACTAATTCCCAGTTCTACTTTCTCGAATTGCTTCGCTTGTTGAGGTGAATTTATTGGATAAAACCACGCCAAATTTCCAGTATCGTTCAATTCCTCCGAAGCAAATTCGTTCAAAACAATCGGATTTGCTGCACGGTGCGTTTGCGAAAAGCTGATGCTTGCAATCGAGCAGGATAGGAAAAAGAGGAGTAAATTATATTTCATCTATTTTTTTTGCGTTCAGGTACGGGATCGTGTCCGTGTCCGCCCCACGGGTGACAAGAGCTAATTCGTTTCAAACCCAGATACGTTCCTTTGAAGGGGCCCCACACTTTCACCGCTTCTATCATGTAACTGGAGCAAGTGGGAGTGTAGCGGCACGATTGAGGCAATATAGGACTGACGATCCATTGGTAAATTTTCACCAAAAATATGACCGGGAATCCAATAATTGTTCTAAAAATTCTCATTTCTTTTCGCAAATTAGTTCATTTTTAACGAAGCGTTGTGGATTTTTAATGGAAAAACGTAACGAACCCTCACTATAACACGTTATTTTTACAAATACAATATCAAACCGGACGTATGCGCAATCTCCTTTTTTTCCTTCTTCTGACTCCGTTCTTCGCGAATTCTCAGTCCTACTCCTCGTGGGATCACGAAAAAATCGAGGTGAAAAAAGGTGCAAGTCAGAACACAATTTTGAGCGCAGCCGTTCTATACAGCGAAGGTTGGTCGGATTTGGCTCAGCCGCTTTTCTGGAAAAAAATCATGTTACTTTCCCCCGATTCATGTTTGATCAACGTGGCAGCAACGCGCGCAGTGGTTGGTAAAATGAGCAACCGAGACTGGAATGCTCAAACGGAAGCTGACAAAGATGTTTTTCGCGATAGCATCCGCAACATGTTCAATTTAGAACCTGGAGCGCACATTTATGTAACCACAGGAAAAAACGATTTTTACAAATTTACTGCCGTATACCCCGACTTGCAGTTGGGCGTTGAAGCATTCGAGCGCTACAGTGTTGATCCTTGGTATGCTCAAGCGATCTTATTGATCGAAAGTCCTGGACAACTGAAAAAATCCAGAGCTGGGGCGTACGGTCCGTTTCAATTGATGCCAGCAGTCGCGCGAGCACAAGGTCTCACCGTGAACAACGCCACCGACGAACGGAGCGATTTCGACAGAAGTGCTTACGGTGCATCTCGATTGATTAGTCGTGTGTGCATTCCCGAAGCGAAACGAATTTTGGACGCACACAACTTGACATACAGCGAAAACGACGTATGGTTCCGTTTGTTTGTGCTGCACGTATATCACGCAGGCGCATCGAACGTGAGCGCGGTGGTGAACAAAATTGCACCAAAAACTGGCGGGCAAGACCTCATTCGCGCAATGTGGGTGAATAGTGCTGGGAATTTTGGGAACAACTCACAAAACTACACACAATTGGCCCTAGCCTCACAACTCATTTTGGACGAAATGGTGCATGCAGATTGTGATTATATTTTGAAATGCTCCTTGAATGATTAAGTAGAATTCCATTTCTCAAAACATAACGAACACTATTCGCACTTCTTTTAAGGAAAATTAGGCGACGAATTGACGATCTCCACATGGGTAAAGCCCCAATGCAAATTCTTATCTTGCCCATTACTTTAAACGAATTTCTGATGAAACACATCCTATTATTACTCGTTGTCTTAGCTTCATTCATTACCCTAAGTCAAAAAACACAAAGCGAACTACTCGATGAGTTATTTACTTCGCTCAGCACTAAAAATTCATTCAATGGAAACGTTTTGGTCGCAGAATCGGGCA
>CALFOS010000214.1 GCA_937919725.1 uncultured Fluviicola sp.
GTGCTCGATCCTCCAGTTGGATGTAGTTGAGAATCGATCAAATCGATCTTTTCTTGCACGAAAATATCCGTCGGGTTTTTCAAGTAATTTTCGAGGCGTGAAATCTCCGCTAATCGTTCTTTTTCACTCAGAATCGGTCGGTGAATCATCACAAATCCATGGAAATAGGTGCTGCCCATTTCTGGCGAGGTGCAGGCTGTTTGTTCAATGATTTCCCATTCGACATATGGATCAGAAATAAGCTCTGGAAACGCGGCGTTCAATCTTTCGAAGCGTTTTCTGTCCAGATTAAGTTGATTAAAACTAGAACTTTGTCGGTATTTCGTGTACACATAATACACTTTGATAATGGTTAATTCTTTCAGTTCATCCACCGATTTTTTAAACGCAACATCGTTTTCTGCGAAGGTGGAAGGCACGAGCGAAGTAGATTTTGAAGGGGCTACTTCGATCTGGGTGATTTCTGTGCGTTTCTGCTTCAAAATCTGCTCAAACTTTGGATTCGTTTGCGCAAGCGAAGTATACGCGGTGAATAGACAGATGGAGAGGATCAGAATTTTCATAGTGCAAGTATAAGGAACTCCGCGTGAAAAGTTACATGAATTGGCTTACCTTAAAACATTTGCCTTTCTTGCAATTCTGCGTCTTCACAGTTTCTTCTTGTTCTGCTGAGCGGTCGCGTTGCTGCAGGTCAACTTCTGTTCACTTTCAAAAGCGATGCTTTTTCTTCATCGTCGGTGTTGGATACGATCGCACAAATCGAATGGTAAAAGTTTATTCAAAGTGTTTCGCTTAATCCGTGTGGACTTCCTACCTTTACGGCATGACGAAGAAACGCATCGGTATTTTTGCATCGGGCACGGGCAGCAATGCCGTCAATCTCATTCGAAGATTTGCAGGACATCCTGAGCTGGAAGTGGCATTTGTGCTCAGCAATGTGGAAACGGCTCTTGTTTTAAACAGCGCGTACGAACTCAATATCCCGATTTTTTATAAGTCGAATGACGATTGTGCGAACGGTGGATTACTGTGTAACTTTTGTCAAGATCAACAGTTGGACTGGATTGTGCTCGCTGGATATTTACGCAAAGTTCCGGTGGAATTAATTCACGCCTTTCCGAAGCGAATAATCAATCTTCATCCTGCGCTTTTGCCCAAATTTGGTGGCAAAGGAATGTTTGGAGCGAACGTACACAGAGCGGTGCTGGATGCGGGTGAAACGGAAACTGGCATCACGATTCATTTTGTGAATGAAGAATTTGATAAGGGAAAAAAAATTGCGCAATTCTATTGTCAATTGGAGGAGTCGGATGATTTGGCGAGCGTTCAGAAAAAAATCAATCAATTGGAACAAACGTATTTACCGAAGGTGGTAGAAGCCACTATTTTACATTAGCTATGGGATTTTTTGAAGCGTTTAGCTGGACAGAGATGTTTAAAGCAACCATGGTTTTGTTTGCCGTGATTGATATAGTGGGTTCTATTCCTATCATCATCAAACTAAAAGAACAATCGGGCGATATTCATGCGGGTTGGGCAACTTTCGTGTCATTCGTCATCATGGTAGCCTTTCTTATTTTGGGAGATAAAATCTTGTTGCTTTTCGGAGTTGAAGTGGAAGCATTTGCCGTGGCAGGTTCCATTATTTTGTTCGCTATGGCGTTTGAAATGATTTTGGGTGTGCGCTTGTTTCGCGACGAAGTTTCTGGTAAAACGGCCAGTATTGTGCCCTTGGCATTTCCTATTATCGCGGGCGCTGGCACAATGACCTCGCTGATTTCCTTGCGCGCAGAGTACCAAGAAATCAATATCATTTTGGCGATTTGCATCAACGCAATCATTGTTTTCGCGGTGCTGAAATCCACAAAGGTGATCGAGCGCATCCTCGGTCCTGGAGGCATTGCTATTCTCAAAAAAGTGTTCGGAATTATTTTGTTGGCAATTGCTATTAAGTTGTTTTCGACGAACGCACAGGCTTTGTTTAAGTGATTGCTTCGAACATTCGAATCTTTGAGTTGAACCCGATAAAACGCGTATTCGCTTAAGCAACGCTAATTCTGCATAAAAAACACTTCACACCAGCATCAGCGCAGTTTCCAATCGAGCGAATTCTTTTTTCACTTGATTCACACCAATCAATCCGCCAGACATTCCGGAGGTTGTTTTTCGAACGTTCACCCGCGCCGTGTCGTTGCCCATGTCCGTAACGCTTACTTGACATTCGAAGTATTTGTAGAAAGCGCCGAGTAAAATTCGAAGTACGCGATTCCCTTTCACGTAGGTTCTGTTTCCGAGGTCTCCTGATTTGATCGAGTAGCCATCCTTGGCGAAGATTGCTTCGATAGAAGTTGAGATAGCATCCGCTGTGCTGCCGCCATAGAGGAAAACGAATGCACTTCCCGTGCTCGATTCAGTAGATGTATAATTTGCCATGGTTTTGGTTTTTTCAGAAAGGTATGAATTTTTTAAAAAACAGTCACGAGAGCCATTGAAACCGATTGTCCGATCATCAGATTTCAGAAAGCAGGTGTGATCGAATTCGAATTTTCTGCCAGGACGCAGGGTGATAGCTTTGCGAAACAAAAAACCTGTGGCGCTCGACTGTGCGTGTAATCTATTACCAGCACAGACCTAGCAAAACGGTTTTTAGGGAACGAACTGAAGCCCGCCGCCCGCCGCCCGCCCATTTTGAAAAGCGAATACGCAGCTGAATTAGGAGGAAGGGGATGGCGACGCAGCCAGAGAATAGATTGTCGGAGTGACCGATTATCCGATCATCAGAACCCCGAATGTTTACCTTGATTTGAATGATTGATTTAGGACGTTTTCACCAGACCGCCAGCGCACTGATCGGACTGGTTATCGCGCTCACCGCTATATCTCCTTCACCGTCTCCCGATAGCTCCTATGTTTGCAAAGTTATATTTTGAAGTGTTAAAAAGTAGCTTT
>CALFOS010000215.1 GCA_937919725.1 uncultured Fluviicola sp.
GCTTTAGTCCGTCCGAAAAGAGAAGAGAAAGTAGGTTCAAGAAATGACAAGATTTCCGTTGAGGCATCGGCGGGGATGCGCCCTTACCTTCGTCAGAAAAATGCCGAAGTTTGGCGAGCTAAAAAACAAGCTTCCTTCTGCAATTAGCTGTGCCTTAATTCGATCGTGTAATTATCACAAAATGATTACCTTCCTCGCATGAAAACAGATCATCAAACGGCACTATTTGAGATTATCAAGCGCGAAATCAATGGCGACACATCCCTTGGAGAAGCTGTAGGAGAAGTGCTTTCACTGAGTAACGACGCGGTTTACAGAAGGTATCGAGGCGAAACATTACTCACGATTTACGAACTCGAAAAACTGTCGAAGCACTACGCTATTTCGTTGGATAGTTTGTTTAGAAGTGAAGCGAACAGAGTGATTTTTGAATATCAGCCTATCGCCCATATCGATTTCAATATGGAATCTTATTTGGGAAAAATCGCCAATGGGCTTCAAGGAATTCGCCATCATAAGTCGCCAGAGATCATGATGGCGATCAACAACACACACTTTTTGCAACTACTGAATTTTCCGCATTTGACGCGTTTCAAACTGTTTTTTTGGGGTCGAACGCACTTGCACGTTCCAGAATTGAAGAACCAACGGTTTGCACACAAAAAAATGACCGCCAAGAACGATCAAATTGGTCGTCAAATTTTGCGTGATTACACGGCAATTCCATCCAAAGAACTCCTCGATCCAGAATTTATGCTCGGCTTCGTGCGCGAAATTGTATACTATTTTAATGCGCGTTTGTTCGAAGATCCAACGTATGCGATTCATTTGTTGAATCAATTGGTAGCTTTTGTCGGACACATCAAACACCAATGCGAAGTAGGAAAGAAGTTCGTGTTCAATACTTCGCCACCCGCCAACGGAAATGAATTGGAAGTGTATCTGAACGATGCCATCAACGGAGCAACGGTGACGTATTTCAAAACTGAAGACCTTGAAGGTTTGAACATGGCGCACAACCTCATGAACACGATGAACACCTTCGACACAGTATATGTACAGGATGCGCGAGATGTGTTGCAACGACAATTCGAAAACGCGAGCATCATCAGCATTCACAATCAAAAAGAGCGGAATAAATTTTTTCATCAACTCACAGACCACATCGAGAAGGTGAAACGTCAAATTCAACAAGAAATAGACGAGAACGCATAGTTGCTCCAACAGGATTTTCCGTTTTAAACATCGCTACTCTTTTCGTTTTTCGATAGATTTTAGGTTAGAACGATTATTTTTGATGCAAACTCACACCGATGAAATTTCTTCTCGCCTTTTTTATTGCTGCTTCCTTTCAAATCGCGGCGCAACAAACCGAAAACATTTCCAAGCTCAAACTGGAAGAAATCATGGCGGGAAATGAGTTTATCGGTCAACAACCCGACAATATTCGCTGGTCGCTGGACGGAGAAAGCATTTTGTTCGACTGGAATAAATACAATCAACCAGGGAATTCGACCTATGGGTATTCTCTCAAAACCAAGCAAGTCGATTCACTCACGCCAAGCTTCTACAAAACAGGGACTGAATTCAGTGGAGCGCAAACTTTTCCAATCGAAGTCTATTCGTGGCAAGGACATTTGTACCGCTACGATCGAGCGAGTAAGAAAACCGAAGTTGTTCTCAAATCATCATCTTACCTACGCAACATTCAGCGCGATTCAGACGGTTCCTGTTCGTTTTTTCAAGACGAAATGGGATTTTACGTATACTGTATTGCCGAACGAAGCATCAAACAACTGCTCATTTTTGAGAAAGGCGAAGCAAAATCCAAGGAAGAGAAAAACTACCTAGCCAAAGAAGAATTGGAATTGTTTCAATTTTTGAAAGACGAAGAGAAAACGACTGAGTGGCAAGAAGAACAAGATGAAATATGGAATCCACCCGTTCCAAAAATCAATTTCAAGGGCACTTCGGTGAGCAACCTCCAAATTGACGGAACGGGGAAATACATTACATTTCGCGTCGACGATTATGAAACGGGGACAAAAACGCACGTGGAGCATCACATCTCCGCTGACGGTTACACGTACAACCAAAGCGCGCGTGAAAAAGTGAACGATACCGACGCTTCTCACCAATTGGGCATTTACGACATCGTAAACGACACCACTTACTACGTCGATTTTTCTACCCTGCCAGACATTCGCATGATTCCCGAGTACCGAAAACTGTACAAGGACACGCTAAAAGTCTACAATGAAGATCGGAAAATTATCATGCACGAATTGCAGTATTCACCCAACGGAATACAGAACATCCTCGACATCCGAAGCTACGACAACAAAGATCGTTGGTTGGTTCAAGTCGATTTGAAAACAGGGAAAATCAACTTAGTCGAGCAGCAACACGACGATGCATGGATCGGAGGACCCGGTATTTCAAGCTGGAACATGGTTTCTGGAATATTGGGCTGGATCGACAACGAAACGGTTTTTTATCAAAGTGAAGCGACCGGCTATTCCCACCTCTACATCGAAAACGTGAAATCTGGAAATCAAATTGCGCTCACAAGTGGAAAATGGGAAGTGCACGACGTACGCTTGGCATCGAAACGCGATCGTTTTTACATTACCGCGAACAAAAATCACCCTGGAAACCGAGAATTTTACCATTTGATGATCGATTCGAAAGAACTCATTCCCATTCTCACAACGGACGGTTACCACGAAGTTCACCTCTCCCCTGATGAAAAAATACTGGCTATTCGTTATTCAGGCAAAGTAAGTCCGTGGGAAGTCTACCGAGCCGAAAACAAAAAAGGAGCCGTACTCGAACGCATCACGCACTCCACTACAGATCAATTTGAAGCTTACGACTGGCATTCTCCAAAAGTGATTTCCTATAAAGCCTCGGATGGAGAAACCGTCTACGCGCGTGTTTTTCAACCTGATGCGAATGTGAAAAACGATGCAGCGGTCATTTTCGTGCACGGCGCAGGCTACCTTCAAAACGCCCACAACTATTGGAGTAGTTACCACCGCGAATTCATGTTTCACAACTTGCTACGCGACAACGGCTACACGGTAATGGATATCGATTTTAGAGCTTCCGAAGGATACGGACGCGATCACCGAACCGCAATCTACCGTCACATGGGTGGAAAAGATTTGAGCGATCAAGTCGACGGGCGACAATTGTTGATTGATTCCTTGGGCATAGATCCGAACAGAATTGGCATGTACGGTGGATCTTATGGCGGATTTATCACGTTAATGGCCCTACTCACTGAACCCGGAAAATTTAAGTGTGGTGCAGCGATTCGTTCGGTGACTGATTGGTTTCATTACAATCACGAGTACACATCCAATATTCTCAATTATCCAAGTTCCGATCCCGATGCGTACAAAAAAAGTTCTCCAATCTATTACGCCGACAATCTCCTAGACCGCTTATTGATGTTGCACGGTATGGTAGACGACAACGTTCAATTTCAGGATGTTGTTCGACTATCGCAGCGATTCATTGAACTCGGAAAAGACAATTGGGAAATGGCGATTTTCCCTGTGGAAGCGCATGGATTTCAAAAAACGAGTTCTTGGGCGGATGAATACCGAAGAATTTACACACTTTTTTATCAGGAATTGAGTCAACCCAAAATGTAAGATCTACAAATCCCTATTAATGGAAATTAAAGAATTAGAGTCGAAGAAAGAGATGCTAGCGTGTTTTGATCTGCTACGCGAAGTATACCCAACCCTCACTATGGAAGAATACGACCGCGAATTGGACCTGATGTTACCCCACAATTACGGTCAAGTTGTCGTGATGGACGGCGAAACGATCGCTGGATTAACAGGCTTTTGGATCGGAACAAAGTTGTGGTGCGGAAAGTACTTGGAACTCGACAACGTAGTTGTTTCGGAGCAATACCGCAGTAAAGGAATCGGGAAAATTTTATTTGATTTTATGGAAGAACGCGCCCACGCCGAAAATTGTACGATGCTCGCCTTGGATTCGTATACGATCAACTTCAAAGCGCACAAATTTTTCTACGGACAGGGTTATGCCCCAAAAGGGTTTCATTTTATTAATGTTTTGGATAAATCAAAGGTGAGGTAGATGACAAAGATGTTTACATTTCTTATTAGCGCCCTAATTTTAAGCAGCTGCAATTTAGGAACTACGACGACCGAATCAATTGAATTCGATGATGACACAATTCAAGAAGGATATGAGGTGCCAATCGTAGATCGAATTGACAGTAGTTCAGCAATGCCCTCAAGAGAAACTTCAAATAAGTCTGGTAAAATTGCCACGCATTGATTGACATGAACGAGTTAAAACATTAACAACTCAGTAACACGTGCATCGAGTAACACCCCCTAACTTGGTCGTTATGCACCCAAACCTTAAAGCATGATTAATAAAATCCTTTCAATTGTTGCGATCATTCTGACTTTCAGCTCATTTTCTCAGATCAATTTTCAGAATTTATCGATCGAGGAAGCCAAAGAAAAAGCGACGGCGGAAAATAAGAAAATCTTTATTGATGTCTTCACAACATGGTGTGGACCTTGCAAGGTCATCGACCGAGATGTGTTTAAAGCCAAGGAAATTGGAGATCGCATGAACCCTGATTATATTTCAATTAAGATTGACGCAGAAAATCATCCAGACAATCTAAAAGTTCGTGCATACGGAATTCCGGGATATCCAACTATGCTAATCATAGATGGAAACGGTATTGAGCTTCAGAGAATAATTGGTTCAATGCCAATTGATCAATTTCACCGTGAATTGGACAAGCAGGTGCCTTCAGATAAATTGCCTCAAAATATTGCACTTAAAGAAATGGACGAACATCCAAACGATGAAGCAATTTGGCGTAAAAGTATGTTCATTTTAATGAATAAGGCAGAGACAAAGTTCCTTGATAACTGTCAGACATTCGTTCATCTATTTGGCTTGAGTGAATTAACAAACGAACTCGATTCAATGATCTTCTTTAATTCTGTTCTTCCTTTGGATAACCCTATCGCAAAAAGAATCTTGGCAGACGAAACATATATGCCATGGAATCAATTAATGTACAAGAAACTTGATTTTCGTGAACGTGCGCGCACGGCTCCAACGAAAAAGGAATATGACGCCGTGCACGATGAAGCCAAGAAGCTTTATGATCAACTTTACCTCGATTACAGTGGCGATCTCGAGGACGAAAGTTCCTTCATGAATGAGATTTTTCCCGATGATTTAAATCCAGTTCATCTTCTGAAAAAAAAGAAGGTTAAAAAGGCTAAAAAGAAGAAATAAAAAAGTAAGAAACCACGATTTCTATAAACATTAATACAATTGTTTGAGGGGGGTTAAATTACTTTTTGGCTGCAGCTTTCGTGGTGAAAAC
>CALFOS010000216.1 GCA_937919725.1 uncultured Fluviicola sp.
CTCCGTATTGATCATAGTAATTAATGGGTGTAATTTTGATGTAGGAAGTAAGCCTTGTGGTTTGGAAATAGACGTTCTGAATTCTGTCGACATCAGCTAGATCAATATATTCTGTACTCCCATCTGAGAACTCAACCTTTGCCCTCTTAATTCTTAGATTTTTAGTATAAATATTGCCATAATCTTTTGAGCCAGAGACAAAGTGAAGATAATGCGATCCAGCGTGAATGTTAATACCAGTAGTGCTTATTACTGATCCGAAATCATATTTCAACCACTTCGAACCTGATTGCTTAGTCGTTGGCGACCACCATGTGTTTAGAACACCATCAATCGCATTTTCAGCCCTATAGGTCATCCCAGCATAATTATTCATCGTAGATGAAGCCGACATTCTTGCCACTATGGCTCGTGCACAAGATTGCATAAAGGGGTGTATGAATCTATATCCATTAGATCAGGAAGGAGCGTATCTAAATCGTCAGAACTGCTACAGTAATCTTTGTGATGGAATGTAAGTAGCATCCGTTAATAGCAAAAAAGCGCGTTCACCAGTTGACCGCGCTTTTTTGCGATTAACGGACGGTGATGTTGAAATTGAGCGCGAGATACTACTGGCAGCGGACGGATCTTATTAAATATGAGAACCCTACAAGACGCTCAACTCTTGTAGGGTTCTTTTTTATTGATTACTACTACCTTACGTACAACTGGAAGCATAAGAACTTTCATTCATGAGAGATACCAGTAACATCTAAGGAAAATGTGCGTTACTATTTATGGAATTCGTATTTTCACTATTGAGTCATCTAGAATGAAGCTACTTACAGTATTTATTTTTCAATTTTCCATCGGATTTTTATCCTTTAGCCAAGGCTTGGGCGATGTGTTTAGTGTTCGGATTGCAGGAAACATCCTGAACGAAGACATCCTTGGAAGCATGGAGTTCGCAACAAAAGTGGTGGGTACAAAAGTAATTATGGTCCTTGGACACACCCGGTGTGGTGGAATTGTAGGCGCGTGCAACCATGTAGAAATGGGCAACTTGACAACATTGCTAAATAAGATACAACCCGCGATTTTTAATGAAAAAACGACCACGGAAAACAGAGATGGTTCGAACGAAAATTTCGTGAACAATGTTACAGAAATCCACGTGCATTTGACAATCGACAGGGTGAGAAGAGAGAGCCCGATTATTGCTGAAATGGAAGAAAAGGGCGAACTCATCATCGTTGGCGGAATATATGACGTAGAAACTGGCGAAGTAGCCATTTTCGAGTAAAACGTATTCAAAATTGAATCGAAAAGAACGTGCTGCAAAGTGGGTTCTTTTTTTGTGTCAAAATACGGCCACGAGAGATTGAGTCCCCCCTTAAGACACGGCGATCAGTAGTTTGAGTGCATACTCCAAACCGTGAGTTATGTGATTTCTTGAGTCGATTCTAGTAATCCTCTTCACAAAAATTGGTACATGTACGTTCAAACTAGCACATGTTGAGCAAAAATTTCCGATCTTCGGGATGGTGACGTTCAAAAAACCAAAACCTATGTCTTTCCTAAAAGCAGAATGGAGAAAACTAGCGATTGCCAATTACGCAATTAACCAAAACGTGCTCCAAAAACACCTGCCTCCAGGAACCGAATTGGATCTTTGGAATGACACATGCTACGTCAGTCTCGTTGGATTCATGTTCGTGAACACCAGAATGCTAGGAATTAAAATCCCTTTCCACATCAATTTTGAAGAAGTAAATTTGCGGTTCTACGTGAAGCGACTCGAAAACAGAGAGTGGAAAAGAGGCGTTGTTTTTATCAAGGAGATTGTCCCAAAACGAGCGCTGTCTTTTGTTGCGAATACCGTTTACCGCGAGCATTATGAAACCATGCGGATGGAGCATCATTGGCATACTGATGACTACTCTAGATCGGTTGAATACCGCTGGAAAAAAGGGGGAAACTGGAATTCAATCAAGGTAAAAGCAAGTCTGGAGAGGTTCAAAATCGAGCCGAAAAGCGAGAACGAATTCATCACAGAACATTATTGGGGTTATTCGAAAGTGAACGAAGTCAAATCGAACGAATATGAAGTCACTCATCCAAAATGGGACGTCTACGAGGTTCTGGAATCTAACATCGACGTGGAATTCGAAGAGGTGTATGGCTCCGACTTCGCATTTTTGAATGCGATGAAACCATCATCCGTTATGCTGGCGGAGGGCTCGGAGATCACGGTTGAAAGCAAACGAACGATTAAAGTTGTTCCTGCGTAAACGAAATGATCAAGGCAATAAAACACTGAATTTTGTGCACCACTCCATTAAACACATTAGAGCCTTCAAGCAAAAATCAGATTGAAAAAACGACCAATATCACGCAAGAAACAGAAGACAATAACGGACATTTCAAAAACCTCTCAAACGCGCGCAATCTTTCAAAATTTTCTCTACTCTATTCGGACTTTTATTCATTCTATGCGACCGTAAATTACGATTCATTTAAAATGAACATGTGAGTCAATTCCTCATTAATCCAAGATTATTGAAACGGACCCTGATCGTTTATCACCACCCTGATCATTCAATTCAATTATATAATAATAGGATGCTACTGGAAGTAAAACGCCATTATATTGTCCATTCCAAGGTGAACTGAGGTAGTCTCCCTTCACCGACTCATATATGAGATTGCCCCATCGGTTGTATACGAACACCTGGTTATTCGGATAAAACTCATCCAAAAACAATA
>CALFOS010000217.1 GCA_937919725.1 uncultured Fluviicola sp.
ATCGTGTTGAATCAAAACGTTCCAAATCCTTTTGCAGAATCTACTGTCATCACTTTTTCTATTCCAGAATCAGTGCAAAAAGCTCAAATTCATTTCTATGATGGAATGGGTAAATTGATAAACACAGTTGAAATATCTGACCGCGGTGCTGGACAAATCAACGTGTACGCAAATGATCTAAGTACTGGAGTGTATACCTATTCTCTAGTGGCTGATGGTCAAATTGTATCTACAAAACGAATGGTGAAAAACTAAAATTTTGTAGGTATTCATTTGAATCGGATCCGTCATCACTGGCGGGTCCTTTTTTTTCTTCAAAGAATTTCATCGAATCGTATATCGATATAATCCACCTTCTTCTAAAAAGTAATCATGGAAATTTGCTTCATCAATTACAACGGCAACGCCATTCGTTTCAAAGGTCATTTGTTGAAAGTTGAAGATTTTTCCACCGTTCGTTTTTTTCGTTTTCGAATCGTATTTGTCATTGTGAATGGTTCCAAGGATCAACACGCTTTTGGGCGGAAGTTTGATGTACACATTGTTGTCAGTAATGTCCAAATCCTTAAAGGGCAACTGGTGTTCCCAGTCGGGGAAATAATCGCGATTGGCTTGATAAATCTCCGCAGGAAGCGTGAAAAGTGCATTTATTTCCTTTGGGTTTTCAAGGGAATACCTCACCGAAATTGTGTCATTTGTCGCATTCGATAGTATAAAGTACTGCTGATACGAGCACCCTGAAAAGATCATCGAGGTGAGCAAAAAAGAAAGGAGGTGCCACATTTTCATGTCGACAAGGTAGTGAAATCTAGCATTAATTGAACTCTCCCAAAAAGGTGAGGAGCAAAATAATGGCGATGACCAACAAGAACAAGAACATCTTCGGATCTCGGTACAAGGGCTTTTTACCACGCTTCGTCAATTTCTCATAATCGTGGGATAGACGCGAGAAGTCCTTGTGGCGCTTAATTTGAGCATCCGTAGGATTCAATTCTTTTTTGTCGCTATTTACGGTGAATTTTCTCATTCCTCGTTCTTCCACTGTTTGTTAATTCGTTCTAAAATACGATAAGTTCTCATCTTCGCTGTTGCTTCGCTCACGGAATAGATCTCGGCGATCTCCTTGAAACTCAATTCTTGAAAAAAGCGCAATTCGATCAAATCGAGGTGACTTTCTTCTAAATTATTCAAAAATCCAACCAATTTTTCTTGATCTTCGGCAGACATGTGCGATGAAAAAATTTCGGCTTCTTCCGCCAAATCTTGAATGCGATTTTCGTCGATGGGCACCGAATAATTTCTCTTTTGTTGGCGAAAAAACATCGATACTTCATTTTGGGCAATACGATACAACCAACTGCTGAAGGGAAATCCACGGTCTTCGTATTTGTCCATGTTCGCCATCGCCTTGATGAACGTTTGCTGGGTCAAATCTGCCGCATTGTCTTCATCTCCGCCCAATCGCTTAAACACAAATCGAAATATCTGATCAAAGTAATAATTGTACAGCGCGCCGAAATGTTTCCGATCCTTCTTCGCCAAGGCGATGATTTCGGGTTCCGACAATTGTTTGATATTTAGTTTGATGCTCAAAGAAGCGTTTGTTTCGAAGGTAATGCAATGCGATGAAAAAGTAACATCACGGAGTGCTCAAGGACACAGGAATAATTTTTCCATTCATCCATTGGTGAGCATTCAAAGCGAAATCGGTGATGTATTCCGCCATTTTTTTGGCGCTCATTGGTGCGATATATCCCGGAAATGCTGTTTCCAACATTTCAGTTTGAGCCGCGCCCAGACACAAACAGTTCATTTTTATCGTCGTTTCTTTATATTCTTCGGCGAATAATTCGGTGAAACTGCACAAGGCTGCTTTAGAGGTCGAATACGCAGCCAATCCTGGAAATTTCATCGAGCCTTGGAATCCTCCCATAGAACTGATGTTCACGACATGCGCTTCATGCATTTTGGGCAGTGCCGCTTGAATGGTTTCCATGACGCCAATCACATTCACTTGGTAACTTGTGGTGAGATCATGGTGCGTGAGTTGATCGAGGGGTTTGTTGACCAGCAATCCTGCATTGTTGATGAGGATGTTGATTCCTGTAAGATTTCCGAAGATTTCAGTACAACGTTCTCGAACATGATCACTTTCCAAATCGAGGGCAGCGCATGAAACATTCGCAAAAGAGGCGAAATTGCGTTCCATCTTCTCGAGATTTCTCCCGAGTGCCACTACCTTGTTGTGTGGATCTGATGCGAGCAATTCCACGATCGCTTTTCCAATTCCACGGCTTGCGCCAACCACCACGATTGATTTAGTCATCGTAGCTAATCTTTAAAACGTCGCTCGCTGGATGAGCTTGGCATGTCAAAATATATCCGTCTTCCACTTCTTTGTCGGTGAGGGAATAGTTGAAGGTCATCACCGCATTTCCTTCGAGAATTTTCGCTTTACACGTACAACAAACTCCACCTTTGCACGAATACGGAGCGTCGAATCCTTCCTTGTTCACTTGGTCCAAAATCGCGGCACCATCAGCAGCAAGATCGAAGGTGATGGAATCATCGTCGAGGATCACCGTTACTTTACTCGTTCCAGAAAAAGCATTTCCTGAAGCTTCCGTCTTTTTCGAACCAAGCGTGACAGGGGTTGTGAAGAGTTCGTAGAAGATTTTATCCTCGCTCACACCAAAGTTTTTCAGAACGAGGATGGTCTCCACGATCAAAGTTTCTGGGCCACATAGAAAAAATCCATCTGATTTCAGCAACTCCAAGTTTGATTTGATCGCGTTCGTGAGTGATTCTTGACTGATCCTAGAATTCACGCAACCCTCAACGGCTTCACCACTCAAGAAATGGGTAGTTTTCGTGTTCGTCAAGGTTGAAATTTCATCTTTAAAAATGATCTGGTTCGAAGTGCGCGATCCATAAAAAAGGTTGATGTGCACATCAGAGCCTTCGGCCGCTTTCGCCATCGACATAATTGGTGTAATTCCTGATCCAGCAGCAATTGCCACAATATTTTTCACCTCTTTCGGTCGAACAAAATTCCCGCCAGGTTGAGCCCCGTAGATCGAATCACCAACTTGCGCTGTTTGATTGAACCAGGTCGAAACTTTTCCGTTTTCAACTTGTTTCACAGCCACGGATAATGTTTCTTTCGGTCCCGAACAAATCGAGTAGGAGCGACGTTCTTCTTTTCCGTCAATGGTAATGGCGAAATTGAGGTATTGTCCCGGCGTGAAAGTAAACGACAATTGATTTTCCTTCGGAACCTCAAATGAAACTTCCACCGTATCGTCCGTTAATCGGTTGATTCCGGAAATTGTCAACTCGTAAAATCCTTTTGGAGCCTTTGATTTCGCTCCTTTTCCAAATAAATTTTTAAACAAAATAGATCAGTTTAATCATCAAACGACACCACGAGCTTATCACTCATTGGATGCGCTTGACACGTTAATATATAACCGGCAGCCACCTCGTCTGGTTCCAACGAATAATTTACGTCCATTCGGGCTTTGCCTTCAATAATTTTAGCTTTACAGGTGCAACAAACGCCTCCTTTGCATGCAAACGGTAAATCCGCTCCTGCTTTTGTTGCTGCATCAAGCAAACTTTCACCATCCGATTCCAAGTGGAGATCAAAGCGATCACCATCTAATATCACCGAAACGTTTGATTCGATGTGCGGACCTTCGTATTTTTCAATCGGTTTGTGCTCAATAGAATCTGCAGTTGTGAAGAGTTCAAAATGAACTGTTTTTGGATCGATGCCATTCGCGATCAAACTTTCTTTCACGTCCAAAATCATCTGTTCGGGTCCGCAAATGTAGACTTCGTCTGGCGTGTCCGATTCCAAATAAACCTTGAAAAGTTTGTTCGTTTTTTCGAGATCAATTCGACCTTTGAAAAGTGGTGTCCCCAAGTTCTCACGGGATAAAATGTGCACCAATCGCAAGCGATCCATGTACTCGTTTTTTAGTCCTTCCACCTCTTCTCTGAAAATGATGGAAGCAATTGTTTTATTTCCGTAGAAAATTGTCACATCCGATTTTGGCCCGTGTGTGAGTGCTGTTTTCGCGATGGAAAGTATTGGAGTAACGCCAGATCCAGCAGCGAAAAGTACAATCGACCGTTTTTTAGATGCAGCGGGTTCAAAGTTAAAATTCCCCATCGGTGTCATCACATCCAATCTGTCTCCAGCTTTCAACGACGCGTTCGCGAAAGTTGAGAATTTCCCACCTTCCACTTGTTTCACGGCAACGCGCCATTCATCTTCGTGTGGTGCCGAGCAAAGCGAATATGATCGTCGAATATCTTCTCCATCGATGTCCGTGCGCAAAGTCAAATACTGCCCAGACACATACTGGTAGGCTTCACGCAATTCGGCAGGCACTTCGAAAGCAATGGAAACGCAATCTTCGGTTTCTTCTCGAACATCTTTGATTACTAACGAATGAAATTTAGGCGTCATAACGAATCTTAATTTGCGCCCAAATTTACGGAAATTTCGATAGAAAGAAGCTGACTTAAGTCATAGAATCATTCAAGGAAAATTCGTATTTTTGTTATTCAACATATAATGATATGCTAGAGGCTAATATAAATGAATTAGAACGACGTTTTCAAGAGAAAATCGATAATGATCAAAAGATTGAGCCAAACGATTGGATGCCGGATAATTACCGCCAAACATTGATTCGTCAAATTTCTCAGCATGCGCACTCCGAAATTGTCGGGATGTTGCCTGAAGGGAATTGGATTACACGTGCTCCAAATTTACGTCGAAAGGCAGTTCTTTTGGCAAAAGTGCAAGACGAAGCTGGACATGGGCTCTATTTATATAGTGCAACAGAAACGTTAGGTGCCGACCGCGAGGAAACCATTGATGATTTACACTCAGGAAAGGCAAAATATTCGTCTATTTTTAATTATCCAACACTTTCTTGGGCCGATATGGGTGTAATTGGTTGGCTGGTTGATGGTGCAGCGATTATGAATCAAGTTCCGCTGTGCCGCTGCTCGTATGGACCTTATGCTCGCGCGATGGTGCGTGTTTGTAAGGAAGAATCGTTCCACCAGCGACAAGGGTATGAGATCATGATGACCTTAGCAAAAGGTACACCAGAACAAAAAGCGATGGCGCAAGATGCCTTGAACCGTTTTTGGTGGCCATCTCTGATGATGTTTGGACCAAATGATGCAGAATCGACACACACGGCTCAATCCATGGCTTGGAAAATTAAACGAAGTACTAACGATGAATTGCGCCAGCAAATGGTTGATATTACGGTTCCACAAGCGGAGCTGATTGGACTCACAATTCCAGATCCAGATTTGAAATGGAACGAAGAAAAACAAGGTTACGATTATGGCGAAATCGATTGGGATGAGTTTTGGAGCGTGGTAAAAGGAAATGGTCCATGCAACAAAGAACGAGTGGACGCTCGTCGAAAAGCAAAAGAAAATGGAGAATGGGTGCGCGAAGCGGCAAATGCATATGCGGCGAAGCAAAAAATGAAAAAAGCATCCTAATCAAAAAAGACTTTAGTAAAATGGCAAATAACGAATGGCCTCTTTGGGAGGTGTTTATCAGAAGTAAGCAAGGATTGAGTCACAAACATGTTGGAAGTCTTCGCGCTCCAGATGCAGAAATGGCCGTAGAAAATGCGCGTGACGTTTATACACGCAGATCAGAAGGAATTAGCATTTGGGTAGTCGAATCGAATAACATTCATGCGTCACATCCAAGCGAGGCTGATTCTCTTTTCGAGCCAGCGCACTCAAAAGTGTACAGACACCCAACTTTTTATGATGTTCCCGACGGAATTTCTCACATGTAAGCCAAAACGAAATGAGTGCATTGTTTGAATATTTAGTTCGCCTCGGCGATGATAGTTTGATTTTGGGTCACCGACTCTCCGAATGGTGCGGTCATGGTCCAATTTTGGAGGAGGATATCGCCATGACCAATATTGCGCTGGATCATGTCGGACAAACAACTTCGCTGTTGAAATACGCGGGAGAAGTTGAAGGAAAAGGACGAACGGAAGATGATTTGGCGTTTTTGCGCTTCGAACGAGAATACAGAAACGTACTTCTGGTTGAGCAAGCGAACGAAGATTTTGGTGTCACGATGATGCGTCAGTTTTTGTTTGATGCTTACCGAAAGCCACTTTACGAGCAATTAACGAAGTCGAGTGACGTTCAACTTGCTGCTATTGCCGAGAAATCGCTCAAAGAAACAAAATACCACCTGAAACATTCCGCCGAATGGGTAATCCGATTGGGCGATGGCACAGATGAATCGCATGAACGGGTTCAAACTGCCTTGAATAATTTGTGGAGATACACGGATGAGCTTTTCTACACGGATCAAAATGACGTTGAGCTTCTTGCAAACGGAGTAATCTTCTCGTCGGAAGAATTGAAAAAATCCTGGATGGAAATGGTGAAGACCGTACTTGATCGTGCCACATTAACGATTCCAAACAACGGATGGCAGCGCGAAGGTGGGCGAAAGGGATTACACTCCGAGCATCTGGGGTATATTTTGGCCGAATTACAATACATGCAGCGTGCTTACCCTGGAATGGAATGGTAACAAAAGAACGCATTTGGGAATTAATGGAAGAAGTCTTCGATCCCGAAGTGCCTGTCTTAACCATTGTTGATCTCGGTGTACTTCGCGAAATTTCAGAAGTTGATGGCACCTGGATGATCACCATCACACCCACTTATTCTGGCTGCCCAGCCATGAAACGAATTGAGGACGATATCATTGAAAAACTTGCTGAGCATGGAATTCATGATGTGAAGGTGGAAAATGTTCTCTCTCCAGCTTGGACAACGGATTGGCTCTCCGAACCAGGAAGACGAAAATTGAAAGAATATGGTATCGCACCTCCTGTTGATGAAATAGATAAGAGTGTGTTGTTTGCGGATCAACCGATTGTTCCCTGTCCAAAATGTGATTCCAAAAATACGAAGATGATCAGCCAATTCGGGAGCACGGCCTGCAAAGCTCATTATCAATGTCAAGATTGCCAAGAACCCTTCGATTATTTTAAGTGCCTGAAGTGATTTTGGTAAATTAAATCGAATCCATTTCCATTTTGCAGTAGATTTCATTATTTTGTTGGCTAATCAATAGAATTCTACTATGAAAAAAGTCATTTACATCCTCAATATTGCGCTTCTAGGTGTACTTTTAACTTCTTGTTTTTCAAACTCTTCGGGTGATTCGCTAAAGGATCTTGTGAGTCCGGAAGTGAAGTTCAACGATGTGACCATCGAAGGACTTTACAGCATGAAAATCCCAGATTTTATGACGGTAACCGATCAACTTCAAGAAGATGCTTCCTTGCAGTACAATAACCCGTTTAAGGAGAAATATATAACTGTTTTGGATGAAACCAGGGAAGACATCATGACATTTATGAGCGATTATGGCGTTTACGACGAGTCGAAATCTGAATTGGAGAATTACGTCGATACGCGCCTGAGTTATTTCAACGAAAGCGGATCTACGATAATAAAACAAACGAAATTGGAGAGCAAGACGATCAACGGACGCAAAGCGTACTCAATAGTGATTGATGCTTCGGTGCCTGCAATTGGTGAGAGTGCAACCTACTTTTTTACATATATTCAAGGTAAGGATCACTTTTATATGATTTCTGCATGGACCTTGCTCGATCGAAAAGCGGGATACGCGGATGAGGTGGATGTGATGATGAAGTCATTCAAGGAATTATAAACTTCCCTACACTAATGTGTACCCCTTTCAATAAAAAAAAGCACGCCTCTTGTTCTAGAGACGTGCTTACTTGTTTATGAATTCTTAGCCTAAAAACGGGTATCGGTAATCGCTTGCTGGAACGAATGTTTCTTTAATCGTCCTAGCGGATGTCCAACGCAATAAATTCATTGGCGAACCAGCTTTGTCGTTTGTTCCAGAACCTCTAGCTCCTCCGAAAGGTTGTTGGCCTACTACAGCACCAGTTGGCTTATCGTTGATGTAGAAGTTTCCAGCCGCATTTTCTAATTTTTTCATGGCGAGGTTAATCGCGTATCGATCGTTAGAAATAATGGAACCTGTCAAAGCGTAATCTGAAGTGCTATCCACTAAATCAAGAGTCGCCTCGAAATCCTCAGCATCGTAAACAAAAATAGTTAACACTGGACCGAAAATTTCCTCACACATCGTTTTGAATTTTGGATTCGATGTAACCACAACAGTAGGTTCGATAAAATATCCAACTGATTTATCGTAATTTCCTCCCACGATAATTTCAGAATCGTTCTGAGTCTTCACATAATCGAGGAATCCGGCAATTTTATCAAACGCGGCTTCATCAATTACTGCGTTAATAAAGTTTGAACTATCCTCAGGCGATCCCATTTTAAATGATTTCACTTGCTCAATCACAGTGGCCTTCACATCGGCCCACAAATTAGAAGGGATGTATGCACGCGACGCAGCTGAACATTTCTGCCCTTGAAATTCGAACGAACCTCGTGTCAATGCCGTTGCAACCTCTTTCGCATTCGCCGACTTATGCACCATTATGAAATCTTTACCTCCGGTTTCACCAACAATTCGAGGATACGTTCGGTACATCTCAATATTTGCTCCAATTTCCTTCCACAAATGACGGAAAACACCAGTAGAACCAGTGAAATGCAGACCAGCAAAATCACGGTGTTTAAACACCACATCTCCCGCAACAGGGCCCTCTACGGAAATCATATTGATAACGCCTGCAGGCACTCCAGCCGCTTCAAAAAGTTCCATGATAACTTGCGCAGAGTACATTTGAGATTCAGCTGGTTTCCAAACCACGACATTCCCCATCATGGCAGGTGCTGCACAAAGGTTGGCGCAAATTGACGTAAAGTTGAATGGCGTAATCGCGAATACAAATCCTTCCAGCGGTCGATACTCCATACGATTCCACATACCAGGCAACGACTCAGGCTGCTGACTATAAATTTCCGTCATGTATTGTACGTTGAAACGGAAAAAATCGATGAGCTCACACGAGGCGTCAATCTCGGCCTGCATGACATTTTTTGACTGCGCCAACATGGTAGATGCATTCATTTTATCGCGAAACGGGCCAGCTAGCAGGTCGGCCGCTCGTAAAAATATGGCTGCACGATCTTCCCACGGCAAATTTGCCCAATCATGACGCGCGGCAAGTGCAGAACTAATCGCATCTTCCACATGCTGTTTTGTCCCATAATTAAAATGCCCTAGTATTTTTGTTCGCTCGTGCGGAGGCGACATCGGTCGTTTGTCGTTTGTTCGAATTTCTTGGCCACCAATGTGCATTGGAACATCAATCGGATTCTGTGAGTACATTTTTTTATACTCGTTAATTAGTTGCGTGTGTTCTGATGTTCCAGGTGTATATGCCCGAACTGGTTCATTAATAGCTAGAGGTACTTTATAGTGTGCGTTTGCCATGTGTTATTTGTTTTCGTTGTGGCAAAGATAGCCATAGTTCTTTAGACGGACAAAGTGTGCGCTGAGTCGGGTGTCGGTATTTATTCTTTAGTCTACACTAACTTTCGTTGCAAGCTGGCGCTATTCATGCATTTAGTCTGATCAACTAAAAGTTGCGTAATTCAGGAAAATTTCCTTATTTTGTATGGCTATCTAATCCTATTACCCGATGACCAGAAATTTTCGACGTATCGCCTTGATGATTTGTTTTTCAGTCAGCTACACTAGTAGTGCTCAGAATTTTTCATATTCTGATTTCTTGAATGAAACTGATCTAGCACGAAAATTTGAGCTCGGTTTGGAAGGAGCGTACTTCTACAGAAATAATAACCTTGATTCCTTAAGAATATTCGCAACACAATTTGCTCTTGGAACAGCTCAGAATAAGTTTAGTAACCAAAATTTTGCGCTTTCTCGAAGATACCTTGGGAGTTATTTCATTCGAACTACAAACATTAAAAAAGGTATTAGGTATCTCGAAGAGGCAAAGCAACAGTTTACTCAATTGGACCTCAAAATTCTAGTATCTGAAACAGAAAATGAATTAGGGAATGCCTATTACCTATTAGGCGACTACAATCAAGCCACTATTCATTATTTGGCTTCGATCGAAAATGGAATAGAAACATCAGATCGTACGGCTGAATATAATGGTATGATTGGTTTTGGGAAAGCGACTTGTGCTGATGGAGATACTGCGACAGGCTTACTTTTTGTTCAAAAATACTTAGAACGAGCTCTTAAAGATAAAAAATTCGAAGCCGCATCAGATGCATGCGGTTTCCTAGGTATGATCGCGGGTCAAAGGGGACGAATTAACTTAATGTCGTCTTATTATAACCGCGGAATCTTATACGCCAAAAAGTCCGATTCAAAAACACATCAAGCCAATGCGCTGAATAACAAGGCAATTGATTATTATTATCGCGAAAAGGCTGATTCGTCTGCGTTTTTCTTTAAACAAACTCTTACAATACGAGAAGAAATAGGGAACGCTAGACCGATAGTTGAAAGTTTATACAACCTGGCCATTTTTTATATTGAACGGGGCGATTTTGATTTGGCTCGAGAGTATGCCGAAAGTGGCGAACTGCTTGCAAATAAAACTCAAATGCGTTCCTCTCAAATTGAGTGCCTTATTCTCTTGGTCGAGATAGCAAATAAAACCGAAAAGTTCAGTGAAATTTCCAAATTGAAGTTGGAGATAGCGCGCATTCAATCTGAATTAAAAAAGCTGGGTTCTGTTGATGGTCGGATTATTCAAACGGCGCTCAAACATGCAAGTCCTAAAGTTCAAGAAAAGCAATTTGATAGTTATTGGGAGTTGGTTGCTGTTATCGGTTTGATATTAACCGCTGTGATCCTATTATATTACGAAAGTCCTAGTTCAACTTCGGGGGGTATTCGAGCCTAAAGGTGGGGACAAATACTTCGAACAATTCGCCGTCAAGCATATTTTGAAAGGTGTAAAATCCTTTCATCATTCCGATCTCCGCGTTTAGGTCACAGCCGCTCGTGTATGAAAAATTTTCACCTGATTTGAGAACTGGTTGCTCCCCAATCACCCCGGGTCCATTAACGTAACGCGCCTCGTTCAAGCTGTCGAATATATACCAATCTCGTGTCTGAAGCTTCACTGGAAATGGATTTGTATTCCGGATCTCAATGGTATAATTGAAAAAAAACTTCGATTGCATTATCTCCGATAAATCATCTCGGAAATGAGTTTTTACTGAAATTTGTACGCCCGATGTTATTAAGGTATTCATGCTGCTTGTGTTCGAGTATGGGTCCAATATAATAACTTTATTCAAGAATAGGATATCTATCACCTAGTCTATAGACGATTCCCACAAGTGAAAGGTGAGATCAGTCAACATAATTTAGAATCAGTCTAAATTAAAGAATAATTCCATCTTGCTGCTCTCCAATGATACCAAACCTTGCGAAATTTTTAATTTTGCTATTGAATTTTTAAACGCTTTAGAGCATGTCAAAATCAATAAAGCTTAAGAAAGGCTTGGATATTAGGTTGATGGGTGAGGCAGTTACTGTTAAGACCAACCTTGCTATGCCTAAAATGGTGTCCGTAAAACCATCGGACTTCCATAATCTGACCCCAAAGATGGTCGTAAAGGAAGGGGAAATGGTTAAAGCTGGAACAATCTTGTTTCACGATAAATACATTGAATCGGTCAAATTTGCCTCGCCTATTAGTGGCACGGTGAAGGCGATTGTCCGGGGAGAGAAGCGCAGAATCCTTGAGGTGCTGGTGGAATCCGATGGACAACAGTCGTATGTAGATGCGAAATCTGGGGTGCTCTCGGGAATGTCATCAGAGCAGGTTAAGGAAACGATGCTTGCAGCTGGATTATGGCCTTACCTGAACCAACGACCTATCGATGTTGTAGCGGATCCGAAAAATGCTCCAAAATCAATTTTTATTTCTGCGTTCAGCAGCGCTCCTCTTGCACCAGATTACAATTTTGCTCTCCAAGGAAAAGGAGAAGAGTTTCAAGCTGGACTGGATGCGTTAGCGAAATTAACCCAAGGCAAAGTATATCTAACACTCAATGCAAAAGTTGCTTCGAACGAGGTGTTCAAGAATGCAAAAGGTGTTGAAATAAACACGATTTCCGGAAAACATCCTGCGGGAAATGTTGGGACTCAAATTCATCACATCGATCCAATCAATAAAGGTGAATTCGTTTGGACAGTGAACGCACAAGATGTTGCGATCATAGGGCGCTATTTCGTAACTGGAAAATATGATACTGCGCGCATCATCGCTCTGACAGGTTCTGAAATCAAAGATCCGCACTATTTCGAAACAATTTCTGGTGCAAATATTGCCGAATTATTGAAGGATCAAATTACCTCGGATAATGTCCGCGTAATTAGCGGAAATGTGCTCACGGGGGATAAAATTAGTAAAGATGGCTACCTCGGATTTTACCATAATGAGGTAAGTGTAATTCCGGAAGGTGATCAATTGAAATTTGTTGCAACGAAAGGCTGGTTTGGCCCTGGATTTGACAAATTTTCAAATTCACGCACCTTCCCCACTTGGATCTTACCGAAAAGCAAAAAATTCCGTTTAGATACGAACACGAATGGAGAAGAGCGCGCATTCGTTGTTACAGGAGAATTAGAACGTGTTTTCCCATTCGATATTTTGCCCATGCAATTGGTGAAAGCGGCAATCACAGATGACATCGATAGTATGGAAAACTTGGGAATCTACGAAGTGGCTCCCGAGGATTTTGCTCTGTGCGAATATGTATGTACTTCAAAAATTGACATTCAAGATAAAATTCGACAAGGGTTGGATTTGATCGCTAGTGAGTGCATGTAGGACTTAAAAATTAGAAGACGTGAAATTTTTAGAAAAAATCGTTCACAAACATGAACCGAAGTTTGCCAAAGGTGGTAAACTCGAGAAATGGAACCCTATCTTCGAATCGTTTACGACACTGGTATTTACGCCAGCTCACACGACGAAAAAAGGATCACACATCCGTGATGGGGTAGATTTGAAACGGACTATGATGCTGGTCATCGTGGCGTTGATTCCGTGTTTGCTTTTTGGAATATACAATACTGGTCACTACGAGTTAGTTGCTGAAATGGGAGATCGATCCCTGCCTTACCTTGATCAGTTCTGGTCGAAGGTGGGAGCTGGTGCATTCGTGGTTCTGCCGCTTTTGGTCGTTTCCTACGGAGTTGGACTCACAGTTGAGTTCGTTTTTGGTGTCATTAAAGGTCATTCACTTCACGAAGGTTTCTTGGTGTCGGGAATGCTGATTCCTTTAGTTATGCCTGCTGATGTTCCGCTTTGGATGGTGGCTGTGGCAACGGTGTTTGCAGTTGTTATTGGAAAGGAAATCTTTGGTGGAACTGGAATGAATATTGTCAATGTGGCGCTTACTGCGCGTGCTTTCTTATTCTTCGCTTACCCAACGTCAATGTCTGGTGACAATGTGTGGATGGCTGGAAAAGAAGTCGATGGTTTCACTGGCTCAACAGCCTTAGGTGATTTGGCAACCTTTACTTCAGATAAAATGATGGTTGCAGGATCAGAGGTTGTGGAAGGAACAAGCCAAGCCGCCATATCTGCTTTCGAGAATAGTTATTCGATGATGGATTCGTTCGTCGGAATGATTCCTGGATCTGTTGGAGAAACTTCAGTTATTGCGTGTCTTGCTGGAGCTGCCTTGCTTTTATTCACGGGTATTGGCTCAATGAGAATCATACTTTCGTTCGTAATTGGTGGATTTGCTGGTGGACTTCTCATGAATGCAATTGGCTCAAATCCTTACATGGATCTTCCAGCTGCACATCATTTATTGATCGGAGGATTTGCGTTCGGGTGCGTCTTCATGGCAACAGACCCAGTTACCGCTTCTCAAACGGCATTCGGAAAAATCATCTATGGTTTCGTCGGTGGATTATTGGCCATACTAATACGAGTATTGAATCCTGCCTACCCTGAAGGTGTGATGTTGGCAATACTATTCATGAACATCATGGCGCCAATTATTGATCACTATGTGGTTCAAGCGAATGTTAAACGAAGACTTAAACGACTTAAAACAGCATAATCATGGCAGTGAATAGAGATAGTAACGGATATACGTTTTTCTTCGCAATTATTCTTGTAGTTGTGGTTGGTAGTTCCTTGGCGATGATTGCTGGGTGGACAAAGCCGTATCAAACGAGAAATGGCGAAGTGAAAAAACAATTGGATATACTTTCTGCAATGTTGGACATAGATTCACTCGGAATCAACCGTAAGAACGCAGAGGAGGAATTCGTGAAATACGTTGACCTGAAGGATGCAATCGTTTTGGATGCGAACGGAAACATCAAAGAAGGCGAGAAAGCCTTTGATGTGGATATCAGAAAAGAATTTAAGGATAAAAAACTGAAGACGAAAGACCGCAATTATCCGTTGTTTGTTGCAACGAAAGAGGGTAAAACATTCTACATCATACCGGTTATTGGAAAAGGACTTTGGGGTCCTATTTGGGGAAATATTTGCCTTGGGGAAGATAAGCAAACTATCGTTGGAGCTTCATTTGGTCACAAAGGAGAAACGCCGGGATTGGGTGCTGAGATCTCACAAAAATTCTTCATCGATCGTTGGCTGGGCGAAAAAATTTCTGATGAAAATGGCGAGTTCATGAAGTTTGAAATCGTGAAGGATGGTTCTGGAAAATTAAAACCTTCGAAAGTGGATGGTATCACAGGTGGTACGATTACATCGAAAGGTGTTGAAGAAATGGCGAACCGTGGACTGAGTGTCTACGTTACGTATTTTAAAAACTTGAAACAATAGTATAATGAGCGATTTAGCACAAAACCAAAAGGCTGATAGAGAGCCATTGTTCTCAAAAAAGAACAAAAAACTGGTTACTGATCCTTTAACAGACAATAATCCAGTAACGATTCAAGTGCTTGGAATTTGTTCCGCGCTTGCGATTACCGTTCAGGTGAAGCAGGGTGTCGTAATGGGATTAGCTGTAATCTTTGTAGTTGCACTTGGAAACTTCATTATCTCTGCGTTGAGAAATTTGATCCCATCGCGAATTCGAATCATCGTTCAATTGGTGGTCGTTGCGTCTTTGGTAATTATCGTAGATCAATTGCTGGCGGCCTTTATGCCCGATGTCTCTGAACAACTCTCGGTCTTTGTTGGTCTGATCATTACAAATTGTATCATCATGGGACGTTTTGAAGCTTTCGCAATGGCGAACAAACCGTGGCCGTCTTTCCTAGATGGAATCGGGAACGGACTTGGTTATGCCGGATTATTGGTACTTGTTGCGGTGTTTAGAGAACTTTTCGGATCAGGTACATTGTACGGATTCCCAATTTTCGGTGATTACATTACCGGTTCTGGATTGTATTCGATGGGATATGTCAACAACAACCTCATGATTCTTCCTCCAATGGCATTGATCATAGTTGGAATCATTATCTGGGTGCAACGTTCAAGAAACAAATCATTACAAGAAGAGCATTAGTCAAACGACTAAATAAAATAGAATTATGGAAAGTACTTTAGACATATTCGTAAAAGCGATCTTCTCCGAAAATATGATTTTTGCATATTTCCTCGGAATGTGTTCGTACCTCGCGGTTTCGAAAACTGTAAAAACAGCCGTTGGACTTGGTGCAGCAGTCATCTTCGTTTTGGTGGTAACCGTGCCCGTCAATTATTTGCTCGAAAACTATTTATTGAAAGAAGGAGCATTGTCTTGGCTCGATCCAAATAGCGAAACACTCGCAAACATGGATTTGAGCTTCCTCGCATTCATTATGTTTATTGCGGTCGTTGCGTCGATCGTACAACTAGTTGAAATGTTGGTCGAGAAATTTGCTCCGGCATTATACGGTGCATTAGGAATTTTCCTTCCTTTGATCGCTGTAAACTGTTCGATCTTGGGTGGTGCACTCTTTATGCAAGAACGTCAATATTCAACAATTTTGGATGCAACAGCATTCTCACTCGGCTCTGGAATTGGTTGGTTCATCGCAATTGTAGCGATCGCTGCCATCCGTGAAAAAATTCGCTATTCCAATGTTCCCGCACCTCTTCGTGGACTGGGAATCACGTTCATCATTACTGGTTTGATGGGAATCGCGTTCATGAGCTTCATGGGTATTAAATATGGTAAGGACGAAGCGCCTAAACAAACGGCGGTTGTTCAAACAATAGACAAAACTCAACCTTAAATTAATTAGAAATGGGATTAACAGTAGGTATAACAATTGCAGCATTCTTAATCGTCACGCTCACTTTGGTGGCGATGCTTCTCTTCGTGAAGGCGAAATTGGCTCCGGCAGGAAAAATAACAATCGACATCAATGATGGCGAACGAATACTTGAGGTTGATGGGGGTGGAACGCTTCTTAGCACACTCAGTAACAATGGGATTTTCTTGCCTTCTGCTTGTGGAGGTGGTGGCACATGTGTTCAATGTACGTGTCACGTGCTCGAAGGTGGTGGAAACATTCTGCCAACGGAAGAACCGCATTTTTCACGTAAGGAAATCGCTGCACACAAACGTCTTGGTTGTCAAGTGAAGGTGAAAGAGAACATGAAAATTCATGTGGAAGAAGAAGTTCTTGGAATCAAAGAATGGGAAGCGAAAGTGGTCTCAAACTTCAACGTGGCAACGTTCATTAAAGAATTTATTGTTGAGATTCCTGAGGATATGGATTACAAAGCGGGTGGGTACATCCAAATTAAAATTCCTAAATGCGTCGTGAAATATTCGGATATGGATATCGCGGCACATCCTCAAGATCACCCAGGTGAACCAACGAAATTCCAATCAGACTGGGATAAATTTGGTCTTTGGCCATTGGTAATGAAGAATGATGAGGAAGTTGTCCGAGCCTATTCAATGGCTTCTTACCCAGCAGAAGGAAGAAGAGTTATGTTAAATGTTCGAGTAGCTACTCCACCTTGGGATCGCGCGCGTAATGCATGGATGAATGTAAATCCTGGAATTGCTTCGTCATACATCTTCAACCTGAAAGATGGCGATACGGCCATTATTTCTGGACCTTACGGTGAGTTCTTCATCAATGAGTCCGATGCTGAGATGTTATATATCGGTGGTGGAGCTGGAATGGCACCAATGCGTTCGCACCTATATGAGCTCTTCAAAACCATTAAAACTGGTCGAAAAGTTACGTATTGGTACGGTGGACGATCGAAAGGTGAGTTGTTCTATATTCACTACTTCCGTGATCTCGAAAAAGATTTTCCAAATTTCAATTTCTATCTTGTTCTTTCTGAGCCATTGGAATCTGATAATTGGGTAACGAAACAAAATATGGACGATCCGAATGGTGATGGTTTCGTTGGATTTGTGCATCAAATTGTGATTGATCAATATCTGTCTAATCACGATGCCCCTGAAGATATCGAATTCTACTTCTGTGGACCTCCAATGATGAATCAAGCCGTACTGAATATGTGCGACCAATGGGGTGTTCCTGATGAGAATGTACGTTTCGACGACTTCGGAGGATAATCCAATTCGTTCAAAAAAGTTTACAATCCCGTTTCATTCCGATACCCATCGGAAGAGATGGGATTTTTTGTGCAATCTATTAAGTCAGAATGTACTTCTAACTGTGCGTAGGATTTTTTCTCCAAAATTGCCACCAATGTGAAGTTGAACGCTCCTCTTGCATCGGTTGCGCTTCTGTTGTTTCATTCTGAATGTCACGGAAATTTTTATCGACCCACTGTCCGTCTTTCGAGCGAATCCAATGGGTCTCGAAACCAAATAATGTTAATTCTACATTGGAATCATGTGTGTCTGTGTGATGAGAGCTTGTCATACGTGCAGAGTTTTAAAATGAATAAATCCACTTAATTACCATAATCAAGTGATGTTCAGCCTTATTTCACTTGCAGTGATCATTCCGAATTAGTCAAAATTTACGCTATTTAAGCCAAGTAAACAAATTTTTGCAGGATGATTATTCAAATTGGGTTTGCCAGCAGGAATTCCGTATCTTCACCACGTAGAATGAAGAGGATGGAGAATTAACTCTGATTTAATGGCACGCATTTTGCGTATTCGTGAACAGTTAAATTGATGATTATGAAAAAAAGTTACCTACTAATTGTGTCCTGCCTCGCATTCCTTGGCACTTCTTTCGGACAGAATGATGACACATTCAGCAAAAATTACAATCCAATTCGTGCAGAACTTGAAGAATGGGATCCAATTCGTGGACCTTGGCTTTCATCAAGTTTAGAAGCTATGTCCAAACAGGAAACGATTCCGGACAGAACTTTCCCGGAAGATATTACGCCTGCACAAATGGTAGCAGCTTTGCCAGATAAAACGCGTTCTAATATGGAACGTGTCGTGATGCAAAATACGGGTGGAACTGCCAGCGAACAAGCGCAATGGTCGGAAATCCGTCGTGTAGTAGTTCGTCCAGGTGCAGGTTGTGGCGCTCGAAGCGCTCGAACTTATGGCGATCCACACCTCGTAACGTTCGATGGTGCCCGCTATTCCTTCCAAACCGTTGGAGAATTCGTTCTTACAAAATCAACTTCGGGAATCGAAGTACAAGCGAGACAAAAACCACAACGCGATGATTTTTCGCTCAACACAGCCGTAGCAATGAATGTGGGAGGAAATCGAGTAGGCATCTATGCATCCGATTATCCTGATGGAGATCGCTCAACACCTGTTCGTGTGGACGGTATAGCCGTGAACGTATCGCCTAGCAAAGCTTATTTCCTCAACAATGGTGGAACAATCCGAGTTTCTGGAGATACATATACAGTTTCGTGGCCAACTGGTGAAAATGTAACAGCTCAAATGAGAACGAGTGGTGGAATGTCATTCATGAATGTGAATATTCAAATCACGGATTGTAGTGAAGGATTGTTTACAGGACTTCTCGGAAATGCAAACGGAATTGAAGGTGACGATTTTAGAGGATTGAACGATCAACCCGATCTAAGAATGTCCGCTGGAAGTGATCCTTTTGGCGGAATGTCGAGAGAAATCGAACAACGACGATTAGCATTTTTGGCGAACTCACTTGCTGATGAATACCGTGTAACGCAAATGACAACTTTATTCGACTACGCACCAGGAACATCAACAATTTCGTTTACAGATCGCTCGTTCCCAAGAATTCACAGAACAATGAACGAAATTCCTAACGACCAACGAACGGCTGCGCGCAAAAGATGTGAGCAGCAGGGAATTTCCAGTCGTGACATGAACGGATGTATTTTCGATAATTCACACCTCAATCTCGATCCTGAACCAACACCTATAGTTGCAGATCCATCGCAAGGAATTGTGTTCAATCCTATTCGCGAGCCAAAACCAAACGTGAACGAAGTACCAACGGCAGTTGGAAAAGAGACGGAAATTCGAACACCGCGTTTAACGCCAATGCCGCTTCCTCAAGCAGAAGAGAAACCACGTAAAGAACGTGGTCTTACGAACGATCAAGTTGATCCTGTGAAAGAAGAACGAACTTCGACTCCTGCAACAGAGCGCACAACAACTCCAACGCAAGAGAGAACCAATTCTCCTGCACCTGAGCGAACAAAGCCAACGCCAGCGCCGGTGAGAACGCCTTCACCAGTAAGAACATTGCCAGCGCCATCAGCTCCAAGATCTACACCATCAGCTCCAAGATCTACACCATCAGCTCCAAAGTCTACGCCATCTGCTCCTAGGTCAACGCCTTCAGTACCAAAATCAGTGCCTTCAAGAGGCGGGGGAAGATAAGCGGAATACAAATCTTGAAAGTCCAGACTACCCGAACGTCTCGTGTATGTCTGGATTTTTTGCTCCAAAAAGTCTAGAATCTCTTAAAATTTCGTTTCATAATGCATACTTTTAGACTTATTATGCCGTCTTAATGGTATAAAGCACGAATTATGAAGAATTTATTAGTGGTGATGTTTTTGATTTTCAGTTCGATGACATTTGCATCTCACATTGTTGGAGGTGAAGTGTACTATGATGCACTTGGAAATGACACATATAAAATAACCTTCGAAGTTTACAGAGATTGTTCTGGTTCCGGCTTCGATTCACCTTTACAATACACGGTTTTCACACCTAATGGAGCAATTTTTTCAACCTATTCGATTCCATTACCCATTCCTGATACGCTTCCAATTGTTTACGACGATCCATGTGTGACGCCACCGAACGATGTGTGCATCGAACGAGCAATCTACATCGACACCATTGTTCTGCCTTTAACGGCTGATGGATACTACATTTCTTATCAACGTTGCTGCTGGGCGAACAACATTCAAAATATTACCAATCCAGGCGATTGGGGAATCACCATCACAACTAATGTTCCAGGGACGAATCTTGTTGCTTTAGGAGATAACAATTGCGCGCGATTCAACAATTATCCACCCATTGTGCTGTGTTCAAATAACACCCTAACCTTCGATCACTCGGCGTTCGATGCCGATGGCGATTCGCTCGTTTATTCCATGTGCACACCAAAAACGGTCGATCTTGGACCTACAGGAACAACGGCAGAACCAAATCCCGAATATGCTGCTCCATATGCCGACGTGACTTGGGAACCTGGTTTTACCGGCCTACAACCGTGGGGACCTGGATCAAACGTTACCATTGATCCGCAAACAGGAATGATGGATATCACACCTGGACTGATCGGAACATACGTAGCGGGAGTGTGTGTACACGAATATCGAAATGGTATACTCATCAATCAAAAAGTTAGAACTTTCGGTTACCGTGTGGTGACGTGTGAAGTCGAACTTCCTATTGAGGTTTCATTACTTGGACTGGGTGCGTTGATTGAAGATTGTAGCGCGGCAGGTTTTGTGATCGAACGCACAAATGTCGACTCAACTTTAACCATCCAAATTCTGATTTCGGGAACAGCAACCAACGGGGTCGATTACAACTTTTTGTCGAGCTCAATCACTATTCCTGCGGGAGTTGCGACTGATACTATTGCAATAACACCTTTTGCCGACAATTTGACGGAAGGATCCGAAACAGTTGTATTCAGCTTAATCGTGGAAAATCCGTGCGAGAACACCTTCGATACGACTACGGCATATTTAACAATCCAAGACTATATCGATCTTTCCATCACGTGGGGAGATAGTACGAATGTGTGTGATGAAATTGGTGAGTGGGGATCGGTTTGGTGCAATGTGCAAGGTGGTGTAGCTCCTTACACCTATTTTTGGAATCCAACGCCCTATGCGAATAATGATACGATTGCATTCCCCGCAACAGATTTACCGCCCAATCTCAGCTACATGAATGTGGACATAACGGATGTGTGCGGAAAAGGCATTACCTCTGGATTAATTCCGATTTACAATCAATGTCCCTGCAAAGTTCCGAACGTCATAACAATGAATGGTGACGGAGTAAACGATGAATTTATCATCCGAAACATTGAAGATTACGACCGTGTTCACGTTCAAATTTTTAATCGATGGGGAAATTTAGTGTTCGAAAGTACCGATTATCAGAACGACTGGAAAGGTGAAGATGTTTCTGGAAAACCTTTGGAAGCTGGGGTTTACTCCTACGTTGTAACGCCAGAAAGCATTAAGTACGAATACGATGACGAACAAAAAACGCTTTACACAGCGCATGGCTTCGTTCACATTCTTAAGTAAATAACTCATTTCGATGCCGAGTTTTCGGATGAACTTTATCCTTAATTTTGAGCAGACACAAACGAAGTATGCTCGCAATTTCACAGTTAACCAAAGACGATGTCATCATCGTTCATCAGCTCGCTAAAACAATTTGGCCAGAAGCGTTCAAGGATATTTTGAAGCCTGATCAAATCGCGTACATGCTCGATTGGATGTACGATGTAAATACCTTAACGGAACAAGCCCAGACGGGACATTTGTTCTATATGATCACCTTGGATGGGATTCCGAAAGGATTTATTGGACTCGAACCAAACTTTCCAGATGTAGGAACGCTTCGAATTCACAAACTCTACGTCAAAGAAAGTGATCACGGAAAGGGGCTAGGAAAAGCCTTGCTCGAAAAAGCACTCGAAATCGGTCGAGAATTGGATGTTGCAACGATCAATTTAAATGTAAATCGCTTCAATAAAGCAGTCGATTTCTATACATCACAAGGATTTAAAATCATCAAAGAAGAAACGATCAATATCGGAAAAGGATATTACATGGAAGACTTCGTGATGGTGAAGGAAGTTTAAATCTCGATTTTTGAGCACTTGAAATGACCTTTCGGACATGCCTTGTGTCCATGAATTCCGCACGGTCTGCAATCTAGTCCATCCACTTGTTTGATTTGAGAATCGTCTGAAAGTGGTCCAAATCCGAATGCAGGAACGGTTGAACAGAAAAATGCTGTCACAGGAGCGTTCACGCTAGACGCAAGGTGGAGTGGACCAGAATCGTTTACAAAAGATCGTTTCGCAGATTGCATCAACGCCGCAGATTGCAACAAGCTGAGTTTTCCTGCTAAATTGACTCCACCAGAATGCTTGGCTTCAGCTAAAATTTGATCACCTAATTTGGTGTCCGCTGGAGCTCCGAGCACATAAATCGTTGAATTTACATCCAAAGATTGAATCAATTCCACCCATTTATCAGCAGGAAGTTGCTTCGTAAACCATACCGATGCTGGTGCAATGCAATAGTAGTTTTCGTTCACGTAGCGACGATCTATCGTAGCAAGATCTTTTTTCGATGGAAATAGTTCTGGTTTCACCATTTTTTGAGCACCGAACTCGGCAATCACCGATAAATTTCGTTCCACTTCGTGCGTTCCATCGCCAATTGTGTGCTTAAATCGCTTCGTATACAAAAACGAAAACGGGTTCTTCCGAAATCCGTAACGCTTTTTTCCCTTCGAAAATGCTGCAATCAAACCCGAACTTCCAAATCGGTGCAAGTTTATCACCAAATCGTATTGGTTTTTGCGAAATTCCCTAATCAAGCCGAAAATCGCCTTCCATTTTCCGTTTGATTTATTCAAAACGTAGAGCTCGTGCAAATGCGGGTTGTTCAACAAGAGCGATTCGTTGCCCTTCTTCACCAACATGTCCAACTGAGCATTCGGAAATAACCGGTTCAACTCAGCCACAACGGGTGTTGCCAAGATAACATCTCCCAAAAATGCTGTTTGAATAACTAGAATTCGTTTCACGTGCTAAAAGTAAGGTTTTTCGTTCTTCTAGAAACGTGCTCCATTATCTGGCTACGACCGGTATTTTCACCTATCCACACTTTTATCTAGTCATTTTGATCGCGCATGGAACCTGTATCTTCCTTCTCTTCTGATGCGTCAAAATCAGCACACACCGCGTGAACTTTGATGTAGTAGCGATTGATGACTAGGAAGAAGCAGAGCGTATAACTTCCAACATAAACGGTTCCTTCATACCAGCTAGCTGCTGCATCGGAAATGATAAAAAAGAATCCGACGCTAACAAGCGAGATGATCACATTGAATTGAATCAAAAAGGAGGTTGATTTTGGAAAGCGTTGAATTGAATAGATCAGCCAAATGAAGAGTAAAAATGAGATGAAAATTGAAACCGCGGTCAGAATACAAGCAATGATGAGTAAGTCATATAGGGTCGAATAAAACCATGGAATCTGATTCATGTATAGATATTCCTGATACGAATGAAAAAGACTCACCAAAAAGAATGAAAGAATCCATAAGATAATGGTGGAAAGCAAAGGAGCTGAACGCATTACTACCTCAACAAAGTAACGTGGCCTCTCACCATCACTTCAACGCCATTCGCGTCTTTCACACTCACCATGTACAGATACGATCCAGGCTCGGCTTCGCGATTCGTTGCTGGAATAATTCCGTCCCAACCTTCGTCGTATAAGTTCGTTTGGAACATCGTTTGTCCCCATCGATTGAGAATCACAAAGTTGTAATCACTCGCATCGAAATCAGACAAAATGGGTAGGAAAATCTTATTGATCCCATCGGGCATAAATGCATTGGGAATATAAATTAATGGTGGAAGAACGATGCATTCTTCGTTGGATCGACTGATTTCATTAAATCCAAAGGTATTCGTTGCTTCAAGCGCTTCGATGTAATAACAAATTTTCCCAGACGAAATGATCGTGTTCATGTCGTCTTCGTACGAAAGTTGATTGCTCGCAGCGCTGGCGATGGGCGCTCCGTTAAAAATCCCGTCAATGCCTCGATAAATGTTGTACGCGGTAATCGATCCGTCAAATTCGCGGTAGGCCTTCCAATTCAAATAAGCCAATTTCGCTACATCATCCACTTGAATTTCGAGGAAAATAGTCTGCGCTTCGTTCGAAAGGGCTCCCAAATTCCCACAACTGTCGATCACGCGGGCGCGATACGTATACGATTGGGTATGCACATTGGTTGAGTCGTCGACGTACGTCAAGGTATTAGAAGTGATCGGAATGCGGGCAATTTCTTCGAAAACGTTTAGTTTGTTCTTGCGCTCAATCGCGATTTCCGTGATGGGAACGGTATTATCGATGTGGTGACGTAAAACAACGTTATCTCCAGTGACCGTTGCTACTTGCAAATAATTATAACTCGGTTGGCTCGGAGCAGACGCAAATATGCACGCAATATTCGAGAAACTTTCCACACCATCTGCTCGAACAGCCCTAATCGCGAAGCAATAATCGTTTCCTGCACTAACGCTTACATTGAAATTCGTGGTGTTTGTCGATCCCAAATTTGTCCATGATTGACCGAGCCATTTGGCGAAGACTTCGTAATGATCAACCGCCGTCCAACCAACATATGGGGTCCAACTGACGTCCACTTCAAGGGCACAAATGTTGAGGTCGGGTGTAACGAACATCGTTGTGTGCACGGGTGCTTTCGCCGAGGTTTGATATGTAGGTGGTGCGGCAACTGTCCAGCAAGAATCAAATGCTGCGACAGAATAGGTGAGAGCTCCGTTGTCGGTATTCGTGAAATGCGTATAATTTGTGTTTCCAATTCCCCAAACCGTGTCGATTTCAATAATATTTCCGCTGGCGTTCATTGTGTAAATCACGTATCCGT
>CALFOS010000218.1 GCA_937919725.1 uncultured Fluviicola sp.
AGTGGCTAGAGAAGGTTTAGAGACTAAATTGGGGTTTTATCGGACAGTAGTGTAAAAAAACACATATTATGAAAAAAACATTACTCACACTTTTGGCGGTAGCGCCTTTAGGGCTTTTGGCTCAAAGGACAATTTTATCTGATAATTTCGATTCGTACTCAGTTCCTGGAACAGTAGCAGCTGCAGCTGGAACAATTTGGGAAACGTGGAGTGGACCGTCAGGAACTGCTGAAGACGCAGACCTCAACAATAATACATTTAGCAGTGCGAGTAACTCAATGTTCGTGAAAAATGGTGGCCCATCTGCTTATTTGAACGATATGATTCTTCCATTTCCAACAACGTACACGACAGGTGTTTACGAGTTCAACTTGAAAATTTATGTTGGGCAAGGTTTTGGAGGATATTTCAACATAGGTGGTGCCTGGGTTAGTGGTGGAGCAGGTTACCAATATGGTGGAGATTTCTACTTCAACGGTGACGGTTCTGGAAATGTTGATGCGGCAAGCACAATGCCTTTTACATACAATGTTGGTGCTTGGAATGATATCAGTATTCTAGTTGACCTGGATGCTGCGGAAAAAACATTGACGGTTAACGGTACTGTAGTTGGTACAAATGCTTGGGGTGCTGCTGGTGGCTTTGGTGTTGCTGACATCTTCGGGGTTGCTTTCGGAACTGCGGCTAACGCTACTCAAATAACATCTGAATTTTTCATTGACGATGTTGAGTTGATCAACATGACAGGAGTTGGAATTGAAGAAAACAACTTGGATTCAAAAGTTGTCATCTTCCCTTCACCGAACAACGGTCAATTTACAATTGAATTCAACGGAGCACCTGCTTCTACGTATGATGTTACAATTTCAGATCTTTCTGGAAAAGTGATTGAAACTTCATCTGTGAACGTAAACGGTACAACTTCTGCTTCATTTGATTTGAACGTAACTGCTGGAGTATACCTTGTGAACATCAACAACGGTGCTACACAATCAGTACAACGAATTGTAGTTCAATAGGACTCTAAAAATCTATTCGTGAAAGCTCTCGATGAAAGTCGGGAGCTTTTTTTTGTGCTCGATCGCCAGATAAGTAGTTAGTTACATCACCATCCTAAAAATTGGAAGCAAGTTGTGTGTCGGGTCGTAAAACTTCACAAATGTTTCTGATTCAATGCAGGTACTAGTTAATATTGGTACAGTGGAAGAAGGAGTATATTTTGTTACTGTGAAAGGGTATAATATTAATTCTGTACAACGAATGGTAGTTCAATAGGACTCTAAAAACCTATTTGTGAAAGCTCTCGATGAAAGTCGGGAGCTTTTTTTGTGCACTGCAATTTCTGAATTAGGTTCTACCTAACTAGCCTGAAAATTGGAAGCAAGTTGTGCGTCGGCTCGTAATACTCCGAATGCTGATAAATAAAGTATAATTGCTGATTCGCGTTTTGGGCAAATTCTTGGTCGGTTGATTTCTTAGCTTCGAACAGTCGTTTCAATTCTGTATCTCCTTTCAAGATCTCCGCAGCTTTGTCTTCGAACACATAGCTCGAAAAATATTCTTTTTGCTGCACGTATGAATCGAGGTAATTCCACGCAAAATAGCTGTCGGGCATTTCTGGCTCGAGCACGGAGATCACAAATCGTCGGTTCCGTTGATTAGTCGGAATGAGCACGTCGCCTTCTTTGAGCATCACTTCCAAAGGTTTCACCAATTCGGTGGAGATCTCGTAATGAATAAAATGTCCTTCATACGGTCGATCGTTGCTTTTGAAACCCTTCATTTTATATTGTTCGAAACTGGTATACGGTTTCGGTACAAAAGGCTCCATTTCGATACCATTCGCTTTTAAGCGTGCGATAATTTCGGTGCATTGACCTCCAACGACGTAGTAATCGGGAATATCAACCGAATCGGTGGGAGCATAGGTTTTGAAATACGGAATGTACTTCGTGAACGGTCGATCACGGTGGTATTTCAAGCGAGGCAGTCCTGTTACTTCGCTGAGCGGATAACTGTGTTCGTAGCCTTTGAACTGGATTGAATCTTTTTGGGCGGTCAGTTCATAATTGAATGGAAACACGAACGATTCTCTGTCGTAGCGAAATGCTTCTGCCCGCGCGCGCTCGATACTTGTTGCGTTGTCGCTCATCCAATCGACTGTGGATTTAAGGAACAGTAAAGTCGCCTCGGCGCGCTCTTTGAAGGGTTTGAGCATGTGCGTTTCGATGGTGAAACTCATACAATTGAACAAAGATGCGTAGCCCATTGAATAGCGTGGTAAATCATTGAAAGCACTCATTCCTTCTTCGGGCACATCGCCTTCGAGGTTCACGTAACCGATCAAATCCGTTTTTTTCTTGCCGAGATCTTTGGTGAGAAAGGGTAGAAATTGGTCGTATACAATACCTGCTATTGATGGCGACAAGCGTTCTTTCATAGAAGAAATATAGGTCAGTGTATATTGATAGTCGGCTCCATTAGAAACATGCGTGTCAATGAAAACATCAGGATCCAGCGCATGAAAAATAGTGGCGAATGTGAACATGTTCTTGGAATCCATTTTGATGAAATCGCGGTTCAAGTCCAAGTTTTGCGCATTTCCGCGGAAGCCGTATTCGTCTGGACCTTCTTGATTCGCTCGACTGGATGCGCTTCTGTTCATCATACCGCCCACATTGTATGCTGGAATAATTCCGATCACGGGCATATTTTTCGTCTTCTTTCCATTTTTGATCCACTCTTCAATCCACAGCAAACAGGCATTAATTCCGTCGGGTTCACCTGGGTGAATTCCATTGTTGATGAGTAAAGTGGTCGATTTTCTGGCCTTTTCAAAAGTGCGAAGTGAATCTTGCGCGCCGTTGAGTAAGCAAACGTAAATCGGCAAACCGTAATCGGATTCGCCCATCGCGTAGAGTTCAATTTCTGCATTTTCCGTAGCCAACTTTTGATACATCTCGATCAATTCGTGGTACGTTGGAGTCGTATTTCCATCCAACTGTGCGCTCGATAAAAAAGTAACACTCAAACAAAGGATTCCTAAAACGCTTCGTATTCTCATAATGTTCCAAATGTGAACGCCAAAATAGTTAATTTTGACCTATGAGAATTGATATTTTAACCATCCTCCCCGACTTACTTCTTGGACCATTTTCGGATTCGATCATGAAACGGGCACAGGAAAAGGGTCATTTGGAGCTGCACGTGCACAACATTCGTGACTATTCGACCTCGAAACAAAAAAACGTGGACGACTACCAATATGGCGGAGGCGCAGGAATGGTGATGTTGATAGAACCTATTTCAATTCTCATCGATAAATTGAAAGGAGAACGGAGCTACGAGGAAATCATCTACATGACCCCGGACGGCGAATTGCTCGAACAATCGGCGTGCAACGAACTCAGCCTAAAAGGAAACATCATGATTTTGTGCGGACATTACAAAGGAGTGGATGATCGCATTCGACAGCACTACATCACGCGCGAAATTTCGATTGGATCCTATGTTTTATCCGGTGGAGAATTGGGCGCAGCAGTCGTTGTAGACAGTGTTGTTCGCTTGATCCCAGGAGTTCTCAACGACGAAACCTCAGCACTCACCGACAGTTTTCAAGACGATTTACTCGCTCCACCGGTTTACTCGCGACCAGCAGAATTCAACGGTTGGAAAGTCCCAGAGATTTTGCTTTCGGGGGATACAGGGAAAATTGAAGATTGGCGCTACGAGCAATCACTCGAACGGACAAAGCAACGCAGACCAGATTTATTGGACAAATGAAGGTTGAAATGATTGAAAAAAGAAGAGATTGAAGGATGATTGATTTAACGAAACACATCGAAACCCTCCGAAGTGGAGGGATAATTCTCTACCCAACCGACACGATTTGGGGAATTGGCTGCAACGCAACCAACGAAAAAGCGTGTCAACGCATCGCAGAATTGAAAGGTCGATCCGACGATAAAAGTTTTGTACTGCTGGTAGATGGATTTCCGATGATCCAAAAATACATCCTCGAATTTCCTGAAGTGTGCTACGATTTGGCCGATTTCGCCACAAAACCCCTCACGATCATCTACCCAAATGCCACGCAACTCGCTCCATCGGTTTTAGCCGCTGACGGTTCTGTAGGAATTCGAATTACCACCGATCCCGTTTGTTTGAAATTGATTCGCGCCATACACGCGCCACTCGTGAGTACATCCGCGAACTTGACAGGTGAACCAGCACCGACGGAATTCTCAGAAATCCACTCCAAAATAATTGATGGTGTTGATGCCATCGTTGAAGATCGTTTGACAGAAAAACGAACGAAAGCTTCTCAGATTATCAAAATTGGATTGGGCGGACAAGTAACAATTATTCGAAAATGAATGGATCAGAAAGATAAAACCTTTCAAATGATCCTAAAATTGGAGCCATACGCGCTTGGCTTCTTCGGTCTTGCATTTCTTCTTCGTCTAGGGCACATGCCTTTTAGCTCTGAAGTATTTATCATCTCAATCAGTGCACTTGCACTCATTTATGTTTTCAAGTCAAGCTCAAAAAATGATCGACTCGAAACATTTGCACAATTCATCCAAAAAGGTATTTTTAATTCCATTGCGCTTGGCTTGATCGCTCTACTCTATCAAATTCAGCAGTGGCCATTCAGAAAAGAGATGGTGATCGTATTTCTTGGAGCAACCTCCCTGATGCTTTTGCTGAGTCTCGTGAAAAAAGTGCCTGTTAAACAGCTCATTTCAATGAATAATGGCATTTTATTACTTGGATTGCTGTTCCTCATTATAACGAGCTACTTCAATCTCTTCTAATCAAACGCCCAAATACTGCTTCAATAATTTATTGAACGCTTTTCGTTTGTTCATGTTCGGCATGTGTCCTCCTCCCTTAATGATATCAAGCGTGGCATTTCCGCCAATGTGCTCCAAGAAAAGTTGTCCGCGATCGGGTGGTACAAGTTGGTCAAGCTCGCCCCAAATAAGGTGCACTGGCATATCGAATTTATAGACGCGCTCGGCATAAGTATCACGAATTTGAACCATTCGATACACAATCATTCGCTTGTGCTTGAAATTCTGCATGTACAATTCTTCATGAAAACGCGGCATCGTAAAAGCAGGCGGCACAATTCCCTTCTTTCCAACCGTTGCGGCGACCAATTTTTTGAGTCCTTTGTAAGAATCCGGAGCAAAAAACTCAGGAATACTTGGTACATCGAACAATTTCATCACGCGCTCGGTATCACTTTCATAAATATATTTGATCGCTGCATCCACCAAAATCAATTTTTCCACTTGATCAGGATAGTTGTTCGCAATTTCCCCAGAAATCAATCCACCATATGAAGCACCCATGAGATGATAGTGCGAAATTCCGAGTTGCTTCAATAAAAATTGAACCATGTCCACCTGATCTTGCACGCTGTGAATGGCTTTTTTTGGTCGAGTATCGCCAAAATGCAACAAATTCGGGATGATTAATCGAAAATCGTTCTTCAAGACATTGAGCTGATCGAACCATTGGTATTTCGTTTTGGCTCCCAGACCGTGTAAAAGCAAGAAAACGGGCTTATCCTTTGCTTGATTGTCCCAAAACTCGATATGATACTCAGGCGATTCATGGATCCGACGTTTCATGTTGGCGCGCCGAAATTTACCGTCGATGTGCCGGTTAGCAATTGAATAACAAAGGTTTGCAACGATTCCCATTTTGGTTCTAATTGACTGAATTTGCAGCTATTTTACGAAATAAATTGCTAACATGAAGAACCTAAAGCTCATTTTCCTAGTCGTTTCTTTTGATTCCTTTATCTTTGCAACCGCAATGCGCACAAATTATAGCGAATATCTCACCCATCCTGTTTTCAAAGTTGCTTCGCAAGTGGTAACCGAAAATAAGCTCGAAGCCTATGTTATCGGAGGATTTGTGCGTGATCTTATCTTGGAAATACCCTCAAAAGACATCGACATCGTAGTGGTCGGTAATGGAATGGATCTCGCCAAAGCATGCGCTGAGAAATTACGCGTAAAAAAGGTATCATATTTTAAAAGTTTCGGAACCGCACAGTTTGTTTACAAAGATTTAGACATAGAGTTCGTGGGAGCACGAAAAGAATCTTACAGCCGCGATTCGCGCAAGCCGATAGTGGAAGATGGAACCTTGGCTGACGATCAAAACCGACGCGACTTCACCATCAACGCACTCGCTCTTAGTCTACACGCTGACAATTTTGGTGACATCATCGATCCGTTCGATGGTTTGGTTGATCTAGAAAATGGACTCATCAAAACCCCGCTCGAACCAGATACTACGTTCAGTGACGACCCTCTTCGGATGATGCGCGCGATTCGTTTTGCCACACAACTCGATTTCAAAATTGACCACGATTGCCTGGAATCCATCGCTCGAAATGCGCACCGTTTGGAAATCATTTCCCAAGAACGCATTACGGACGAACTCAACAAAATAATTTTGAGCACGGTTCCATCCCGAGGATTCAAATTGCTGTTCTCCACGAAATTGCTCCACGAGTTTTTCCCTGAGATGATCGAATTATATGGCGTAGAAGTGCGAAAAGGCAAAACACACAAAGACAACTTTTACCATACACTTGAAGTGCTCGATAACATTTCGTTGAACACAGATAACCTTTGGTTGCGTTGGGCAGCCATCATGCACGACATCGCCAAACCGCCCACAAAACGCTTTCATCCAACGATTGGCTGGACCTTTCACGGACACGAAGAAATGGGGGCGCGATTGGTTCCAAAAATCTTCAAGCGCTTGAAATTGCCCTTGGATGCGAAAATGAAGTATGTTCAAAAATTGGTTCGTCTCCACCTTCGCCCGATATCATTGGTGAAAGGACACGTGACCGATTCTGCCGTTCGTCGTCTACTTTCCGAAGCCAATGATGATGTGGATGATTTGATGACGCTCTGCAATGCCGACATCACCTCGAAAAATGAATTGAAAGTTCAAAAATTCAAGAAAAACTTCGAAAGTGTGATCGAAAAATTACGCGACGTGGAAGAAAAAGACCGAATTCGGAACTTTCAGCCACCAGTGGATGGCGAAGAAATTATGAAAACCCTCAAGATCGGGCCATGTACCGAAGTGGGAATTATCAAAACGCGAATTAAGGAAGCAATTTTAGAAGGCGAAATTCAAAATGAACATGATGAAGCGTTTGCACACATGTTAAAAATTGCGATTGAGCTCGGTCTTGAAACAATCGGATAGGTAAGCTCGCAGGAAAAAAGTAATTTTGCAGTAACATAACAGTCAATGGCAGGTCTAAAATTCAGGGTACTTCTTGATTCTCAAGATAAAACGGAAATTTTTCGCGATATCCTTATCGCCGACTCCGACAATCTTGAATCATTTTATAGAGCTATCATTGATGCCTACCAGTTCTCGCACGAGCAAATGGCGTCGTTTTATGTTTCCAACAATCAATGGGACAAAGGACACGAGATTGCCCTCTTCGACATGTCATTTGGAGACGATGATCAAACAATTCCCGATGTAATGAGCACCACAACGGTGGAAGAGTTCATTGAAGTAAAGGATCAGAAATTCATTTTGGTGCACGATTTTATGCGTATGTGGATCTTCCTCATCGAATTGATCGGATACGAAGAAGCAACGCCAGAACGACCACGTGTAACACTTTCCGTAGGAAATGCACCAGCCGAAGCATCCAAAACGAGTGATGAATTGTTGTTCGAAACAGAATCGGATTTCGATGAAGAGGACGAAGATGAGGACGAATTTGGATTCAACGAGTTCGACGACAGCTACGACCAATACGATTATTGATGAGCGCATCGGGAAAAGATCCCCTGGGTCGCGTCATTCTAGATTTCAGCAAGGATAAAGTTGAGCGCCAAATAATCGTGGAATCCGATATTTGCGACGACGATTTTATCGACGCCTCTTACCTTTTCAGATCGTATGAAGAAATGCCGAAAATGGAGCAAATCGCTCTCGAACAATGCACAGGAACTGTACTCGATATTGGCGCGGGAGCAGGTATTCACTCAAAGATCTTAATCGAAAAGGGATTTACTGTCAAAGCAATCGACGTGAGTGAAGGCGCTGTTGAATACATGAAATCGATCGGAATTGACGCTGAAGTCCAGGATTTTTTTCAAGTGGAAGAGCAATACGACACACTCTTAATGATGATGAATGGCATTGGCATTGCGGGAGAACTGGCAAATTTGGAACATACTTTGCTTCAAGCCAAGAAAATGTTGCGCGAAAATGGGCAAATCCTTTGCGACTCAACCGATGTCAAGTATCTTTACATGGATGACGAAGGTGGAATGTGGGTGGATTTGAGCACGGAGTATTACGGCAATTTTCATTTCAGAATGCACTACGACGATCAATCGACTGATTGGTTTGACTGGTTGTATATTAATTTCGACAAGCTGGAAGAAGCAGCAAATAAGGTCGGAATGAAAGTAGAAATGCTGTGCGAAGAAGAAACTCAATACCTCGCACGCATCACGCACAACTGATTTAAAACGAAATACATAGATGTCAAAACTGTTCTTTTTGCTGACCAATTTCATTCTGCTCTTGCTCCCGTTTCTTGGATCGAAGGCGACTGCGCAAGAACCAACGATTCGCCCCTACCCGATGCACGAGCGCGCGATTTTGTGGCAAATCGAAGGAAACGGCATCAAGACAAAATCATACATTTTCGGAACTGTTCATTTGATCGACTCAGCAAATTTCTACTTCCCGAAAAAATTGGAGAAAATTCTATCGAAATCGGATGTGCTCACCATGGAAATCGCTGGAATTCCGGATGCTGGCGACGCCATGGGATTGATGCTACTGAAGGAAGGTTCGTTTTTCGATTACTTCACACCCGAACAAACAGATTCGATCATAACTTGGGTGAAAGAGCACACTTCATTCACCGAAAAAACCTTTCGAATGATGGCTGGAAAGATGCGTCCTTTTGTTGTTTCTCAACTGCTGACAGAAATGGACAAGAAAAATCCAAACGCTGGAATGAAGAGTAAAAAGTCATACGAAGTAGAGCTCGAGAAAATTGCGAAGGAGAAAAAATTGCAGATCGACGGACTCGAAACGGTCGATGAGCAACTCGGCTTTTTTGACGGAATGTCCATCGAGCAGCAAAGTGAAATGGTGATGATGACGATTAGGGGTGATAGTACTTCTGGGGAAGATGAAACATCGAAAATCTACGAATTGTATCGCGCGCAAGACCTCGATGGATTGTACGAAATGATTGCCGAAGGCACGAATTCGATGGAAGGCATGCAAGACATTTTACTCGACAACCGAAACAAAAATTGGATTCCAAAAATTGAACAGATGATTACTGAAAAATCAACGTTTATTGCGGTTGGATCTGGACATTTGGGTGGACCAAACGGCGTGATTCGATTGCTCGAAGCACGAGGATATACCTTAACTCCCGTGGAACTATGAAAATTTTGAACGTCCTTCTGCTTTTCGTAGTTAGTGCTGTCCTCTTTTCCTGTGGATCCTATTCGGATGATGAAATTTCCGAGTTCGACCAACGTATAGAGAAGTATTTGAGATCGAAAAAAATTGAGTGCAAGAAGTCCGCGAGTGGATTGTACTACAAAATACTCGATGAAGGCGAAGGTGATTTGATTCTATACAAAGACAAAGTTTCGGTAAGGTATCGCGGAACATTTTTGAACGGAACGGAGTTTGACAAGCAAGTCGACCTCGTGGAGCTTCCTGTTGCCGATCAAATTAACGCGTGGAAGGAATTGATGCTTCAATTGAAAAAAGGCTCGAAAGCGTACATGATCGTTCCACCGCATTTGGGCTATGGACCTTATGAAGTAGCCAAGATTCCGTCGAACTCGATTTTGGTGTTTGAGTTGGAGGTTGTCGATGTTTTGTAGACGAGGATCAGATTTCCCGATCCCGATAACCCTCGGGACCGATCATCCGATTTCCTTGCCGAACAAGCAGTTCTGGATAAAAACTGAACAATTTTAGACTCTTTGCGCCAGGGCGCAGTGCGGTAGCTACTGATGAAAAAGAACGTTTTGAGCACGACGCCGGGCTGGTCACTGAGCTTGCCGAAGTGAACAGTTCAGCCGCAGCGATATAGCTCTTTTTATCAGGACTAAAGCACGAAGACCGCTAGGGCGCCCAAATAAAAAGAAAAATCAAGACGTCGAAGCTATCGAACCAAAATATAGTCCGCGAAATAGCCTTTTCTATCCGTTAACTTTCCGTGAATGGAAAAATCACACTTCGACAAGATTCTACCCAAAACCTCATCGTTGTATTTACGTGAAATTTCGGTGTGAATTTTCTCTCCTTCAGCAAACTTAAATTCCTGATTGATGGCATCGATTCGTACGGTTTGAGCAACCTTGCTTTGTAAATAACTACGTGCTACGCCATCTTGTTCGGTATATTCTGGAAGATGCGCAAAATTCGTAATGTCGAAGTTTGCACCAAGTTCCCTGTTGATACGTGTGAGTAAATTGAGATTGAAAGCGCGCGTAATTCCTTGGGCATCGTTGTAGGCTGGCAGAACAATTTCGGCGGATTTAATGAGGTCGACGCCGAGTAAAAGTCGATCACCTGGGCGAAGTGCGACACTCAGTTGCGACAAAAATTTCGTGGCAATATCGTCCAACATGTTTCCAATATTCGACCCGAGAAACAACACAACTTTGGGGTGATCGGATGTTTTTAGGGATTCGAGCACTCCGAAATAATCGCCTTGCTTTGGAACCACGGATAGGCTTGGAAGTTCCGTTGTTAGTGAAGCTTTCAATCCGTTCAGTGCATTTTGAGAAATATCGACGGGCAAATAATCGAATTGATATTCGTTCGCGATCAGATGAGAAAGCAATTCTTTGGTTTTCGTTCCATCGCCCGCACCGAGTTCGATCAACTCAAAATAACGGTCTTTTTTCAATCCTAATTCTTCGACGATTTGCTTGGTTTTGGTTTTAAAAATTTCGTGTTCCGCGCGCGTGAGATAGTATTCGGGCATGTTCATAATTTGCACGAAAAGTCCGTCCCCAATTGCATCGTAGAAATACTTCGACGAGAGTGATTTCGGATTAGATGAAAGTCCTGCCAGTACGTCCTTTTTAAATTGCTCCATATTATTTTGCCAAGCGAATACCTGAATATTGCCATTGATAATGCGGATGAAAGAAATTTCGATAGGTTTTTCGACTGTGATGTTGAGCCGTTGCCACCGATCCACCTCTCAGCACCATTTGGTTGATCATAAATTTTCCGTTGTATTCGCCCACGGCTCCTTCCGCGATTTGAAATTTGGGGTAGGGCAAATACGCCGAGTTCGTCCATTCCCAACGTTTGCCCCAGTCGAGCAGATCGGCCGCGATTTCCCATTCAAATTCAGTTGGGAGTCGCATGCCTTTCCATGCGGCATAGGCATTTGCTTCGTAGTAGGAAATGTGAGCCAATATAGCCTTGGGATCGATTTCTTTGAGTCCTGCGAGGGTATAGTAAAACCATTTCCCATCGATTTTGTGCCAATAAAGTGGACGTTGAACCGTGTTTTCTTGCACCCAGCTCCAGCCTTCGTCGAGCCAAATATGAAACATTTCGTAGCCACCAGCCTCGATGAATTCCAAGTATTCTCCGTTGGTTACAAGGGCTTTCGAAATTTCGAATTCATGCGCAAAAACGGTATGTTGTCCGTGTTCGTTATCGAAGGAAAAACGAGTTCCATCCGATCCAATGGTGTGCAATCCTTCGTTGATTTTCAGCCAGCCCGATTCGGTATTGTGATCGGCGAGCCAATTCATTTCGATGTCGTAGCACGGAAAAATGGGATTGTGGCCGAACATGTATTTCATATCCGTAACGAGCAATTCCTGGTGCTGCTGTTCGTGATTGAGTCCAAGTTCGATGAGCTGAAGTAGCGCGGGATCGGAGTTTTCCAACAAAAGATTGCAGATCGAAGCATCCACATAATTTCGATAGGCATAAACTTCCTCCACTCCGGGACGCGTAATGTTTCCACGATTTGCACGGAAAGTTCGCTCGCCAACGAAGTTGTAGTAGCTGTTGAAGAGAAATCCGAAGTTTGGATCATATTCCTCATAGCTAGGATCGAATTTCTTGAGAATCATTTCCTCAAAAAACCACGTAGAATGTGCTAGATGCCATTTAGGTGGACTTGCAAACGGCACGGGTTGTGGGATGTAATCTTCCTTTTCTAGGTGCGAGCAAAGTGCAGTTGTTCGGTTTCGAACTCTCGTATATGTATCAATCCAATCCATCTTAATCGACTACCTCCACCCCACGCCAAAACGCGATTCTACCTTCTATTGCTTTCGCCATTTCGGACGCCGATGGATAATACCACGCGGCATTTTCGTTCGTTTTCCCATCCACTTTCACGCTGTAATAATTGGCAGTTCCTTTCCAAGGGCATACCGAAGTGAGATCGGTTTTCTCGAAATGTTCGTTCTTCAATGAGTCCGCAGGGAAATAATGATTCCCTTCAATTAGACGTGTTTCGTTGCTTTCCGCGATTATTTTACCATTCCAAATTGCTTTCATATTCTACTATTTTTGTTCGGTGCGACTTCTGATGTTTCTATGGTTGAGCTTAATGTTTTGTGAACGGGGCATTTATTCGCGATGGCGAGCATTCGTTCGCGTTGTTTTTCGTCGAGATCGCCTATAAATTCAATTTCGCGCGTAAACATATCTACTTTCGATTTGCCATCATCGGAATCTTCCTTTCGGTAAGAAACCTCGACATTCAGCCCTTTCAAATCCCATTTTTTCAGGTCGGCGTACATGCGCAGCGTCATCACTGTGCACGCACCCAAAGCTGAAGCGAGCAATTCGTATGGAGCAGGACCCAAATCTTTGCCCCCGAGGGAAACGGGTTCATCGGCGAGGTAAAAATGGTCGCCCACACGTATTTCGGAAGTGAATCCAGTTTCACCTAATTCTATGCGTACTTCTCGGTGATCACTCATTCAAATGGTTTTTTTAAAGGATAATCTTTAGACGCAAGATAGAAAAGTAACTTACAAAAAAGAACCCCTTTCCGATGCTTATTCGAAAAGGGGTTCAAATCTATTTGTCGAATGTTAGTCTTTTACAATTCGCGTACGAGACACACCGCTCTCCGTTGCAACTTGCATGATGTATAATCCACTTTGGAAAGCTGATAAATCAACTGTAAGTGAGTTATTATTGATTTCGATAACCTCAACAATTCGTCCATTTGCATCAAAGACAAGCAGGTTTCCAGCAACAACTTGATCAAATGTCACATTAAATTTTCCCTTAGATGGATTCGGTGAAACTGACATTCCAAGGTCAATCAATTCCTCAATTCCGTCTGTATTTACATTCACACAAGCCGAAGTATCTGAACAGTTTCCACTTGTGATGATTACTGCGTAATCTCCCGTTACCGTAACTGTGAAGCTTTGACTTGCTGCTCCAGCAACGTTTGTATTCGTTGTGCAGTTGAACCATTGGTACGTTACGCCTGTCGCATTTGCCGTAATCGTTGGCAAGGTAGAAGTTGTCGTAACATCCAATCCAGTAATTGTTACTGTTTGATCCTGCGTCGAGCTATTTCCGTTTCCGTCGTCGTACGTCCAAGTGATAGTCGTTGAAGCTGTGATTGGGAATGTAGTTGTTGTTGTTCCAGTAATCGCTCCTTCACAGTCATCTGTCGCTGTTGGAGGAGTTGGTGTTACTTCACACGCGTTTGTCAAAGGAGTAAGCGTAGGAACATTTGCAATTGGAGCTGTGGCATCTGTTATCACAACATTTTGTGTTTGCATGGATGTATTTCCTAATCCATCCGCATACGTCCACGTTACGACAGTTGTTCCTTGAGTGGTAATTGGGAAAGAGGCTGTTGTAGTTCCGGTAACTGACCCAGAGCAGTTGTCTGTTGCAGTTGGAGCAGGAATTGAATCTATTTGACAAGCGGCTGTTACATCAGCCAAAGTAGTCACGTCGGCGTTTGGCGCAAGTGTATCCATTACGGTAACTAGCGCAATACATGTTGCTTCGTTCATCAATCCATCCATCACAGTCAATGTGACAGCAATATCTGAACCAGCTGTTATGAAGCTAGCGAGTGGAAATGGAACTGCCGCTGTTGCATTGGTCGTTTCTAAATCCATCGCATTAATTCCGCTGTAATAAAAGTCTGTTTCTGTCCAAACACCATTATTGATTGGAATGAAATCGTTTCTGTATGCCCAGCCGTCTAGGTAATCCCATCCAGTGCCAGTACCATCTATATTGATATCACCAAATACATCGATCACTACTCCACCTTGAAACAATTCGAGAGCATCATCTCCGTTAATTAACATAGATCCAGATACGAAGTCCGCTTGGAATCCGAAGTAATCAAAAAATCCTGCGCTATCGGCAGAAACGTAAATGAATGTACCATCAGTTGCTGGTACAGCTGGGAAAGTGAATTCTTGTCCGTCTGTTCCTCCTCCATTGTTTGCTGACCCTACTCCGAACACCGATAAATCGGCGATATTCCCATCAACGTATAATTCAATTCCCTTTGGAAATCCTCCTACCAACGGACCGTCGTATGCACCCGTAATAACCAATTTTCCTCCGCCTGTTGGCAAATCCGCACAGGTAAAAGTAGTTTGCGAAGCAGCTAAGCTCAAAGATCCCGTGTTACAATCGTCAGTTGAACCTCCGTCGATATCGGCTCCAGTGATTGTTGCGCTGCCGGATTGATCCAAATAAACGTTGATATTTTGACAAACCGCTGTTGGTCCTGTACATTGGGCGTTCGATGAGAAACTGAGCGCCGTAAGAAATAATAAAGAATCAATAGTGTCCTAAATAAATTTTAAGACACTTAAATTTAACGATTTTATTGATAA
>CALFOS010000219.1 GCA_937919725.1 uncultured Fluviicola sp.
TCCACTTTCTTTTGATTCGAGCGAAAAATATGGATTAACGCCTACTACATTTTTACCTGCATCTCCGGTTTGGTTGCTTTCGTGAACAAATTGTCCTGATACATGTCCATTTAGCTGAAAAGGTCCAACTTTAATTCGCGCTCCAACAATTACAGAAATCTGCTGACGAACGGGCGATGCAAAAATGCTATCTGAACTGGCCAAATCGCTCAATCCACCCTCAGCTCCAAAAATATACGTCTGATTGTAGATGTGGTAACCATCTTTCACACGATGTCCCGAAGCCACTAATCCTGCATTCAAATTTCTGTTCAAATACGTCACGTCCACTTTGCCCGCAGAATTAAAATAAGTTGGATCGAAATAGCGCATATTATTCACATTTCCATTAAGATATCCTCGTGCATAGAGTCCATGGCCGATACGGAAACGCACATCTGTTGCGAGCGATTGATCTGCAGTTGTTAAACGTTCGTCGGCTGAATTATTGTAAAAAATAACTGCTCCGGGTAGTCCTTGGTCAATTTTCGATTGCTTGTAGTTGACGCGTACGCGGGTACTGTTCATAAATTCGTAGCCAGCCACTCCTCCAAAATACTGATCTTGGTAATCGTTGTTACTGCGGATTAGCGTTTCCGATAAAGTGCCATTTTCGATCGAATATTTATACAAGCCATTCGCCAATCGGTAATTACCAAATCCGCTCACGAATCCTTTTTTGATCTTCACTTTCGCAGCTACGTAAGCATTCAGTTGACCGAAAGAACCCATTCTGGCGCTTGATCTGATCTGCAAGCTATCGTTGTAATTCGGAAAGCTCATCTCGAAGGTCTCCAGCAATACGTTATTTCCCGCGATTTGAGAAGATACTGGAATCAAATATCCCACTTGATCACCCACCCCGAGAGAAATTAACTCCAAATTGTTCGTTTGCAATTGCGCCAAATTCACTTGGCCAGTTTGACTGTTTTGCACAGAAAACCCATCTACGACAATCGCCGAATGCTGACTTCCGAGGCTGCGCACAGAAATCGTTTTCATCCCACCCAAACCTCCGTAGGATTTCAGGTTTACGCCTTCCAATTTCTGCAAAATATCGCCCACATCGTTTGCTTGCATTTCTTCGATTTCCTTTTTCGAGATGACCGAATAGCGCGTGGTTTCCATACGAACGAGCATCATGGGTCGTATAACCACTACCGAGGTCAATTCCTGAATTGGAAGGGTATCAATAGTAACATGTGTTGTATCCTGACCGAGAGCGATCGAATTTAAAATGAGCGATATGTAGATGATAAGACGCATAAAAAAAGGGATGCATTCACATCCCAATTTTCATATTTATTTAATGAATTGTTTTGTACTTCTGCTATTTTCTGTCAATAGAGTGATGAAATAGACGCCCGAATCTATCGTTTCAACATTGATGGATGTAAATTGATGATGGCTGAGCTCTGTTATAACTTGTCCCGTCGCAGAAGTAATGATAATCTTACCGTCTCCCCCACTGACGTTCAGAATATCTCGCACGGGATTTGGATAAACATCGTAATCCTGAACAACGTGCGTATCAATTCCATTGACCGATTGTGTTGAAACGTTATCCAGTGCAATATACACAGGCGTTTTTATTCCAAATGAGTTGACATCGGAAGATGTAAATGCAAATCTCACTGAAGAGACATCAAATGAAAATCCAGTTAAATCGATCAGGTTCCAATCGTCTATGATGTAATCGAGTGAGTCGTTTGCAAATCGGTAATCTGCTAAGAAAAACTCAATCGAATCAATTGCCGTCTGATTATAATTCTCACCAAAAATCCATACACTGAAGAAATCTTCTCCATTCGTCCCATCAACAGCACCACCACCATCGTAAATGGAACCGAATTGTTTACCATAACCGTCACCATCTCTCATTGATAGGTAAGTATAGGTCGTGTTGGTTAATGCAAAACTATCTATTCTTACCAGAGCGCTATTTGTGTTGATTCCTCCATTTGAAAAATCATAGAATATTGCAAAATTCGACGATCCATTCGCGCCGCTTCCGGGATAAGCACTGTACTGATTCATCCATCCCGGAGTAGTGATATCCGTATGATTCGAAATCGCGAAACCACTGAAATAATCCCCCGTCATGTTGTAACTGTAATCGAAGGTTGTCCCATTGAAATCAAAGGCTCCGATTCCATCATTCCCGTTATCATGAGACTCAGCTCCACTAAGCGCATGATTTTCGAAGTTAATAATTGTTTGTGCATTGATTGTTCCAGCGATCGCACACGCTGCTACTAAGGTGTAGATTTTCTTCATAACATTCTTTATTAGAATAATTAAATAAATGAAGAAGAATCAGTTGAAAATCGAAAAGACACGTCACACTGCGTGAGCACCTATCTCGGACTTTAATCTGAAGTCTTCAATAAAATGACTCGGGCAAGTATTCTGACTCGCGCCAAACTGAAATTGCCTTCCCATCCGTCAGGTGACGGACAGTGACGTAATAATTTCAGCGTTAAACGCTTACAGCTGCAGATACAGTTCTGGATTTTCACCAGATTCCAATTTCATTCGTCCGAAGACGAAACCTGAAGTCGGGACAAAGATAGTTCGCGGTATCGAATTAACCTAATTTCGATCTAATTTGTAGGTGTATTGAAGCATAATCGTACGCGGCGTCTCGATTTTGAGTGGACGAAGTGAATACGATCGGTTGGTGATATTCGCACTAATCACAGCAATTTTGTGTCGCTCGTTGATGTTGTATGATACACGTGCATCAAAAATCCAGTTTCCAAATCGGTGATTCTCGAAGTAATCCATGTAGCGAATACTTTGTACAAAAGGACCAGATGTCGCGATCTCAAACTCCTTGATTACACCATCCATGTTCACGATTTTACTGAAATATTTAACACTAAATCCGATGGAGAGTTTCTTTTTGATCGTGATTTCAAAATCGCCTTTTACGTTGTGCAAGAAGCGGTATTTGAGAATTTGTCCGCTCGAATCCAATGATGTTGAGTTGTAGCTATACGGTCTGTCCAATTCATCCACCGCATAAACAAAATCGGGATTTAATGTTTTCGGAACGATGTAATTGTAGCCTGTCATGAAAGTGAGTTCCGTTTGCTTTCCAAGTTTTGCTTTTCCGGAGAATGAAACATCCAATCCAAGCACTCTTGAATTTCCTGTATTCACGAATTTGAATCCGAAGAGTTGATTTGGATCCACGGCAGGATCGCCCCAGAATCCGAATAAATATTCGATGGTGTTTTCGTATTCCTGCCAGAATGCAGCAATGTCGAAATAGCCCATTATTTTCCCGAATTTTATTCCTTGTTTGATCCCAACCTCAGCATTCCAGCTACTTTCAGGTAAAACACTTGGATTTGGGAACACACCAAAATTTCCAACTCCCGTGCGAATAAAACGCTCAGTGATAGTAGGAAAGCGATATCCTTGACCGTAGGACGTTCTCAGGTAGGTTTCTTGGTACAATTTGAAGCTTGCGCCAGCTCTGAAAATAGGTTTAATTGCCTCAACAGAGTCATTGAGGCGGAAATATTCCAAACGTGCTCCCAAGGAAAGATTTAATACTTGCTGAAACTTTTTCTCAATTTGAGTATACGCAGAAACGTTCAATAAATCGTTGTATGGACTTCCTCCTCCAGAGTATAAATTTGCGTAAGAACTTGTATATGTTCCAGTTAATCCACCGATGAAATCAAAGCCATTTAGGCTTGTATACGACTTTTTGAACATGTAATCTCCGTAGAGTGTTGTCGAACGATTGGATTGATTGGCAGTCATTTCGTTGTTTGCGTGCAACAATCGCGCTCGGAAATGATGCTTTCCATCCGTATCTGTGAAGATGTTCAAGAAAGGGTCGACGTTGAAGATGAATTGATTTTGAAGAAAAACTGCTCCTGGATACGCTTGATACAAACCCGAAGAATCGTTGAGCCAGGCAAAAGCCAAATTCGATTCAGCCACCATGATATTTCCGTTCATTCCATAGCTCAATCCTTTGTATTTTTTCGCTCGGTAACGCAAATTGAAATTAAAGCGAGCGCGTTTCGATGCCATTTGTTGCTCATTGAAGTTCGAAACCGTGTCTGGGTAAACCAGGGAATCCGTTTTTGGTGGGCCGATGTAGCCATGATCGTAGTTTACGTTTGCTCCAAGTACCACATCTAAGTTTCCAACTCTTCGCGAGTGAAGAAAATTCGCACCTGTAATGAGTGGAGTTTCTGTCCACCACGTCGCATCTTCTACACTAGGTTTTGAGTAAAATCCTGAATACACATTCACTTTCGTTTTTGGTTTGAGTCCAGGATAAGCCGTTCGAATATGAATTGCGCCAGATAAAGCTGAACTTCCCGACAGCACCGACGATGCACCTTTAATTACCTCAATTTGATGAATATTTTCCACCGGAATGAAACCCCACTCAGGTCTGCCCGCATCTCCCGAAAGCATAGGCATATCGTCTACAATTACCGCTACTTTCGATCCTACGCCGAAGGTGAATCCACTCCCGCCGCGAATTTGAGGTTCTCCATCCAAAATATTGAGTCCCGGAGTTTGATCCAATGCCGTTTCGATGCTTCGTGTGTTTTTATTTTCGATCAATTCGGGACGGATAATTTCCATCGAAACGGTTTGCTCCTCAAACGGCCGATCGAACTTCCCAACTTTTACATCTACTCCCTCCAACTCAATAAACACTTGCCTGAGTACAATATCTTGTGAAACTGTTTCGCCTGCTATGATTGTCACCTGAATTGTATCGGACACCATCCCCGAATAGCGGCAAATCAACAATGCTGGACCAGCAGGCACGGTCATTTCGTAAAATCCTTTATCGTCGGCAAGTGCCCCCTGCGTTACATCCTTTTTGTAGATCACCGCAGCATCTACAACTACTTTGCCTTTTTCATCGCGCACAAATCCATTGATCGTTCCTACTGATTGGCTCCAACCGTTCTTCGAACAAATAATAAATGCGAGTACTACAAGTAATGTTGTTTTCATAGGCATAAAAAAAAAGCTGATTCACTCCGGAAGGAATAGAATCAGCTTCTAAAAATAGTATTATTTTAGTTCTTGTACAGTTCGAACTTGTAGCTTCCTGTATTTGTTATCACATGGATGAAGTAAATTCCAGGATTTGATTCGAAAGCAATTGAAGGTGCTACTTCTCCCGCTTGAACTTTTTGTCCAACTGAATTGTAGATTGTGTAATTTCCATCAATCGCGTTTTCTGAAATTACAATGATCACGTTGAGATCATTGTCCATTGCAACGGAGAATTGATTCATATCAATCGCAGCAACCGTTACGAGTGGATTTGTACCATTCGTTACTTCTTGTCCGTTCGATACACCATCGAAATCACAATCCGTAGAGTTCCATGTCGCACTTGGGGCAACAGTTTGTGAAGTGAGGATAAATGAACACAAATCATTCGGATCGGTTTGGTCTGTTGCTTCCACTGTATCGATAACACCATCACCATCTGTATCCGTTCCTCCAGTTCCTTGGTTGTAGATCAATTGGATATCATCGATGTACACTTCATCATTCACAGCTCCACCGCCAGGTACAGAATTTGACGCGAAAGTAACAAGGATAAACGTGTTCACTGTAGCTGGACCAACAAATGTAAACGGCACCGATTTACGCACCCAACCATTTGTAGGAGTAAAGTTCAAGACTGCCGTTGACACTACGTGTGGCGTTGAGCCTGCATCTTCTGGATCGTGGTAATCGTATGTATCATGCAGCGTTGCTTTCATTCGCGCATTGCTCGTTCCGCTTGCCGCGTTGTACTTCACCCAAAACACGATTGAATCTGGTGAGTCTGTCATTACTTCAGAGAAAAGAGGATCACCTGTAAGCGTGAGGTTATGGTTCGCTGGATTGTTCGCCGTAGTAGATCCCATGTTGATTCTACCCAAGGTCATATTTCCATTTGCTTTGATGCTGAAACCAGCGTCACGTGTCCAAATACGCGCACTTTTTGATCCAGAACTTCCCGGACGAACGTCAGCTGATTGTTCAATTTGGTTCGCGGCAAATCCTGTATACTGGCCTTGAGCGGTCAAGAAGCTATTCCAATTCACAGGTTCGAATGCGCCCGGCACTGCTTCCCACAATTCCATGTCGGAATTTCCGATTTGAGTTTGTGCCGAAATGTTACTTGCCAACAAAGCAGTAACGGTAAAAAGTAGTATTCTTTTCATAGAGACTTTTTTATAAGTTGATACAAATATATTAAAACCGTTCCTTCAAAAAAATTAATTGTTTGATCAATGAAAACTACCGTTTGTTCATCCATATGAAGATTATCCAACTGAAGGAATCATAAACACGTCTTTAGAATAAGATGCAACAGTCAGTCAACATATCGCTAAAAGACATCAACAGTGTAAACGAAGCACTCCTCGTCCTTCGTCACTTCATCGATTTAAGTTCTCGCTTGCTTCCATTTTTGGATGATTTGCAACGAAAAAAAGATCCAAACGAGCAAGATGAATTTGATAAACAGCGGATTATCTCCGTTTATGAAAACTATCACTTCGACACGAAGACCTCGGAAATATTAATTGGATCGAACATTTTGGAACTCATCAACGAATCCTTCAAGACGCTCGCTGCTTGCTCCTCAGAAAATAATTATGAGATCGCCCAAAAAAAGCTGGTTCGATTTATCTTGGAACATAAGCGCTTATCAGACAAGTGGAATTTCGTAGGTGCTAATTAAGAAGACCTTCGTATTTTTGTGTGATGAGCAAAACGAAAGACCCCGGATTAGGATCAGATTACCGCAAGAACATCAAACGAATCATTAATGAAGACGGAAGTTACAACATCCATCGATCGGGTGGAGTGCATAGTTTTCGGGATTTGTATAAATACTTGATTGAGTTAAGTTGGACCGTGTTTTTCGGATGGACAATTGTCACTTATTTATTCATCAACGTATTATTTGCTGGCTTGTACATGATTGGTGGTGTGGAGGATATCTCTGGCATCAATCCTGAATCGAACCATTTTCTCAACGCATTTTTCTTTTCTGTTCAAACATTTACAACAGTTGGCTACGGATTTCTCGCACCAGTTGGTGCAATTGCAGGAATCATTTCCACCTTCGAAGCATTTTTAGGATTGCTTTACTTTGCGCTCATCACAGGTTTACTTTACGGACGATTTTCGCGACCATCGAGTAAAATTGCATTCGCGCGAAACGCTATTATCACTGATTTTGACGGAGGAAAAGCACTCATGTTCAAAATTGTCAACCAACGGAACTCCGTTCTACTAAAAGCGACTGCCAATTGCATTCTCGCGATCGATTCTGCCGACCGAACGCAGGCGTTGAGCAAAGAATACCATCAGATTGAGCTGCAAGTGGACAGCATTCATTTCTTTCCGCTTACGTGGACATTGGTGCACAAAATTGATGATTCATCAGCATTAAACGGGCTCAGCATTGCTCAAATTAGAGATCGGCATGCAGAATTAATTGTGATGATCGAAGCGTTCGACGAGACATTTGCCCAAAACGTAATTGAAAAACGCTCATTTGCCGGAGATCAGTGGATTGACGGAGTGAAATTTAAGCGTAGCTTTTCGGTGAATGCAAAGGGAGAAATTGAGCTTGAAATTGATAAGATTAACGAGCTTGAACAAATTTAGCTGTCCATTTCGCTCCTCAAATTCCATTCTAAGTTAAATCTATTCGAGAATATCCGCGCCATTTTCGGATTTCCTCTATCTTTACTACGATGAATCAATCAAG
>CALFOS010000220.1 GCA_937919725.1 uncultured Fluviicola sp.
CACTATCGCGTTCGATAGAGACACACCTAGCAGGCGTCCAAGTTAAGAAAAATTCTTGAAAACATCTATTTTTTCATTCAATGTTCAAAAAAACAAAAAAAAATCTCAGAAGCGATTAGGACAACTTCTGAAGTGTTTTCCACCAGAGGTTTGGAATATTGTTTTGCATGGCACCTTCATAGTCGTCACGGTCGCATGGAACCAGCTGATGACGGTCGTATTTCCCTCCTTCTCCGGCTGGATATTTCACCTCCATCCACCAGCGATTTGACTTATCGCTTTTGTAGAAAATTAAGTCGTCATCGAAGTCCTCTAAATGGACATGGAACTTTGTATAATTGGCTTTACTTCCTATCGGGAAATCGCCGTATCTATTTGCAACTCCATCTGCGAAATACCAAATTAATTGTGCGAGCAGATTGGATGCCACTTCGTTTTGATGCGGATTTACATTAAAGATGCCAAAACAACTGAGTTTGTCACTTAATCCGCTGTATTTGGAGAGTTGACACAATTGCTCAGCATAGAAACCATTCGGATTGGTAAAGTACCGTGCATCCGAATCGCTGCTGCGCACGCTTTCAAAATCGATGGATATGAGGTCCGAGTTGCGTAGAAATGGTTCCGCTTTTTTGAAATCTTGATTAAATTCTCCCAAGCGACAGATGTCGAAGTAGAGGCTTTCGAATAAATCAATTTCGCGCTGCGATGCAAGAGGACGTTGCAATCCGATGTTGGAAAAATTGAAGAGGTAACATGGGCGCTGCATCAACAGATGACTAACGTAACCATCTGCGCGAATTTTCTCGTTTGGTTCACCAATATCCAAGGAGGAATCTATGGCACATATATTAATAAGTCGTTCCAAATTTTCGAATCCGCGGTAGCACGCCACTGTGAGATCCTGTCCCCCACCAATTACAATTGGAATAACTTCTTTTTTGACGAGTTCGGTTACAATTTGTCCGAGTGCAAACGATGTATCATCTACCGTATTGCCAGGGAGTACATTTCCCAGATCGTAGAAGTTCATGTTCCAACCATCACCTTTGTGGAAATCATAAAGTGCTTGTCGGAATTCGTCGTTACTCTTTGAGAATACTTCATTCGAATTTCTATACTCGGGTACGAAGACGAGGGCTATTCCTGGTGCATCAATCTCTGGAAAATTTCCATCGCTGTGCAGGTGCATTGAATCTCCAAGGCTGTCTTCTGAGACATCATACGCACAAGCAATGGGCGAGAAATAGATTGAAATGTCCTTCATGATCGACTGTTTTCACAAAAATACCAAAGTTCAAACTAGTACAAACGTGCCGTAAGCAAATCTTTAAAAGGCAAATAGTTGAAAACTTCCGAAGAAACTACTTTGCTTTTGTTTTAGCTTTTGGCTTTGCTTTCGCTTTGGCCTTTGGTTTCGCTGCTGATTTCTTTTTAGGGGCTTTTGCTTCAATAATGCTCAGCACCTCCTCTAATGTTAATGCTTCGGCATTTGAGGTTTTAGGAAGTTCGATTTTCGTCTTTCCTTGAATGATGTTAAATCGGCCCCAGCGCGCTTTTTGCACAGAAATGCCTTCTTCTGTCCAATTGTGGATGAATTTTTCAATTTCCTTGCGCTTTTTATCTTCGATAAGTTGTCCAATGTCGTCTTTAGAAAGATGATGGAAATCGTATTTCTTGCTGACGTTAATGAACATTTCGTTCCATTTTAGGAAGGGTCCAAATCGACCTTCACCTTTTTGAACAGGCCAACCTTCGTAAATCGCGATCGGTGCATCGGCTTGGCGTTTTTCCTCGATCAGTTCAATGGCACGTGCCAAATCAATTGAAGTGATGGCTTCGCCTTTTGGAATTGAAACGAACGCCTCATCAAATTTCACGTAGGGTCCAAATCGACCTTCGGCCACGATGACTTCCATTTTTTCGTATTCGCCGAGTGATTTCGGGAATTGGAACAATTCCAAGGCTTCATCCAAAGAAATACTGTTGATGGATTGATCTTTTCTCAAGGATGCGAATTCAGCTTTTTCACCGTCCATTTGCTCATCGCCCAGTTGTACCATCGGTCCAAATCGCCCAATGCGTGCAATGATTCTTCGTCCATTTTCTGGATGAATTCCAAGTTCTCTCTCGCCTGTTACGCGTTCCGAATTTTCGAGCGTATCTTCTACTTGCAGGTGAAATGGAGTGTAGAAGTCTTGGATCATTGCTGTCCATTCTACTAGTCCATTCGCTATTTCGTCGAACTCTTGCTCCACTTTTGCGGTGAAATTATAATCCAAGATGCGACCGAAGTGCTCAACCAAGAAATCAGTTACCAAAATTCCGATATCGGTTGGAGCCAATTTGTTTTTTTCGCGTCCTGTGATTTCCGTTAAGGTTTTCATCTCAATGGCACCAGACTTCATACGCCATTGATCGTATTTCCGTTCTTTTCCTTCACTGTCTGGCTTTTCAACGTATCCACGTTTTTGAATCGTCGAGATTGTTGGAGCATACGTTGATGGCCGACCGATTCCCAAACCTTCCATTTCCTTCACCAAAGAAGCTTCCGCGAAACGTGCTGGTGGACGTGAATACCTTTGCGTAGCAACAATTTGTGCTGTGTCCACTTTATCGCCTTTTTTAACTGCTGGCAACAATCCTTCTGGAGCGTCATCATCATCGTCGTCGTCCATGGAACTCTCGAGGTACACTTTCAAGAAACCGTCGAATTTGATCACCTCCCCTTTTGCTTGAAACACTTCGGATACACCTGGCGCTTCCAATTTGATCACCGTTCGTTCGAGTTGTGCATCTGCCATTTGTGAGGAGATTGCACGCTTCCAGATCAGATCATATAATTTTTCTTGCTCACGCTCTCCAGAAATTGAATGCGTTGAGAAATCCGTGGGACGAATCGCCTCGTGAGCTTCTTGTGCGTTGCTAGATTTGGTGGTAAACTTTCGCGTCATCGAATAATTCGCGCCAAATGCTTTTGTGATCTCCGCTTTCGCTGCGTTGAGTGCCGTTTCTGATAAATTCACGGAATCGGTTCTCATGTAGGTGATGCGCCCTGATTCGTATAAGCGCTGTGCAACTTGCATGGTTCGAGAAACGGTGTATCCCAATTTTAGACTTGCCTCTTGTTGCAATGTTGAGGTGGTAAACGGAGCCGTTGGTTTTTTGATCGCTGGCTTTTGAGTCACATCCGAAACAGAAAATTGAGCTGCACGCGTCGATTCCAACAATTCATTTATGCTGGCCTCGGCTGTGATTTGTTTCGAAACTTCGGATTTGATTGTTCCTTTATCTGTAGTAAATGTTCCGACTACCTTATAATATGCTTCAGAATTAAATTCATCGATTTGACGTTCGCGCTCAACGATTAATCGCACAGCAACCGATTGCACACGGCCTGCAGATAAGCTCGGGCGAACTTTGCGCCACAACACCGGAGACAATTCGAAACCAACCAATCGGTCTAAAATTCTTCGTGCTTGTTGCGCGTCGACTAAGGCTAAATTTATTTCTCTCGGCGATTCGATTGCTTTGAGGATCGCCGTTTTGGTGATTTCGTTGAATGTGATGCGTTTGGTAATTTTATCTTTCAGATCAAGCGTTTCATATAAGTGCCAAGAAATTGCTTCTCCCTCTCGGTCCTCGTCCGTCGCGAGCCATACAACTTCTGCCTGTTTCACCAATTTTCGGAGCTCGGTAACGAGTGCTTTTTTATCGGGAGAGATTTCGTAATTTGGTTTGAAGTTATTGTCAACTTCTACCGCAACCCCTTTTTTTGCTAGATCTCTCACGTGACCATAACTGGATTTTACAACGAAGTCTTTTCCTAAATAACCTTCTATCGTCTTCGCTTTTGCGGGTGACTCAACTATTACCAAATTCTTCGCCATAATCTATCCTGTTTTTCAACCTGTTTACTAAAGCCACCAAAAAATGAAGGCTCTAATCGCCTGCAAAATAAGAGGTTTTAAATTCAATAAGCAATTAAATCAAGAAACAATCTCCATCATCGATCTGTGAACTTGCATGTTTAACCTATGGTTAATAGAAGAATAAGGAGTAAAAAAAATAATTGTTTCTGCACAACTCTACGCACCGATCTCTAAAAAGTTCGCATTAATTAACTATAATTTACAGACTGACATTTTGACACACTGTACTTTTTTGACTAATTTTGTGCGCCCTATCGAAGATAGGTGTTGAGACTGCAATACATATGGACAGAACGATCAAGGAGGAGAAAGAAATCGACGAAGCACGTCAGGGTGAAGCAATAATGATTGCTCCTGAGTTCCCTTCGCACGGCAAGAAATTGTATGTGGAGAGTTATGGTTGCGCGATGAATTTTGCTGATAGCGAGGTAGTTGCGTCAATTATGGCAAAAGGAGGTTACGTCACTACGCGCGATGTGGAAGAAGCGGATGTGGTACTGATTAACACCTGTTCAATTCGAGAAAATGCCGAGCAACGGGTTCGAAACCGTCTGACGAATTTCAAAAAACGCAAGATTCGTCAACCGAATTTGGTGGTTGGAATTTTGGGCTGCATGGCCGAACGACTCAAAAAAGATTTATTAGAAGAAGAAAAATTGGTAGATCTTGTCGCTGGACCAGATGCATACCGCGATTTGCCAAACTTGATCGAGGAAGTAGGAACAGGACAAAAAGCAGTGAATGTGTTGCTGTCACGCGAAGAAACGTACGCCGATATTTCTCCTGTGAAATTGGATTTGGGTGGAGTCTCGAGTTTTGTGTCAATCACACGCGGTTGCGACAACATGTGTTCGTTTTGCGTGGTTCCATTTACACGAGGTCGAGAACGATCACGCGATCCTGAAACAATTGTAAAAGAATGCCACGAATTGTTTGATCAAGGGTATCGAGAAGTGACATTGTTGGGGCAAAACGTAGACTCGTACCGCTGGAATATGACCTCCAAAGGTGAAATAAAAGATCCGGAAAAACCAACAACCAATTTTGCACAACTCATGGAAATGGTGGCGCAAGTTTCGCCAGATCTTCGGGTACGATTTTCAACATCTCACCCAAAAGACATGGGCAACGAAGTACTGGAAGTGATCGCAAAGCATGAAAATGTGTGCAATTACATTCACCTTCCAGTTCAATCTGGAAGCACGGAAATGCTGAGACGCATGAATCGTGGCTACTCGCGTGAGTGGTACTTAGAACGCATCGACGCCATTCGTAGAATTATTCCGAATTGTTCGATTTCCACCGATTTAATCGCAGGATTTTGCGACGAAACAGAAGAAGAACACGCAGACACCATCTCGATGATGGAACTCGTGAAATGGGAATTCGCCTACATGTACAAATACTCGGAGCGACCAAAAACACTAGCAGAACGTCGTTACGAAGACAACGTTCCCGAAGAAGTGAAAAGCGCTCGATTGACTGAAATCATCGACTTGCAGCAGGAACACTCTAAAATGCGACACAAACTCTTGGTCGGAACCATCCAAAAAGTATTGGTCGAAGGACCCTCCAAAAAACAACCCGACGAATTTATGAGCGGTCGAGCGGACAACAACTCGATGACCGTTTTCCCAAAAGGCAGCTTCGACAAAGGAATGTATGTGATGGTAAAAGTGACCGATTGTACCACCGCGACATTATTGGGCGAAGTGATTGAAATTCTTCCTCCAGCAAAAAAGATGTGAACAACATGGACATTCAACAGGTAAAACAACGTTTTGGTATTATCGGTAACGCACTGTTGCTGAACCGCGCTTTGGAAGTTGCTACGCAAGTTGCGCCAACTGATATTTCCGTGCTTGTAACCGGTGAAAGCGGAACAGGAAAAGAAATAATTCCCCAAGTGATTCATCAATTGAGTTCGCGTAAACACGGCGAATACATCGCGGTAAACTGCGGTGCGATTCCTGAAGGAACGATTGATTCGGAATTGTTTGGGCACGAAAAAGGTTCCTTTACCGGAGCTAGCGGAAGCAGAAAAGGATATTTTGAAGTAGCAGATGGTGGAACCATATTTTTGGATGAAGTCGCAGAACTCCCTGCGCAAACGCAAGTACGATTGCTGCGCGTACTCGAAACAGGCGAATTTATCCGGGTAGGGTCATCGAAGCCGATCAAAACAGACGTGCGCGTGGTTGCAGCAACGAATGAGAACATGATGCAAGCGATCACTTCAGGGAAATTTCGCGAAGATTTATTCTACCGATTGAGTACCGTTCCCATCGCGCTCCCATCCTTGCGCAAGCGAAACGACGACATTCATTTGTTGTTCCGAAAATTTGCCAGCGATTTCGCTGATAAATACCGCATGCCAGCGATCAAGCTTACCGATGAAGCGGTTCACATGCTCATCAACTACTCGTGGCCAGGAAATATTCGTCAACTTAAAAACTTAGTAGAACAGATTTCCGTGATTGAAACAGCACGCGAAATTGACGGCATTATTTTGCGAAGTTATTTGCCACTCGAACGCGAAAACAATCCTGCAATTATTTCAAAAGAATCAAATGACAGCGTCAACGAGCGCGAATTGATGTACAAGTTCTTGTTCGACATGAAAAAGGATTTGACGGAATTGAAAAAATTAGTGATCGACCTCATTCCGAGCGATGGAAGTTTGGATTTGAGCAAAGATCAAGTGAGCGTTGTCAATCGTTTTTACCGAGACGTGGAAGCACCAACTGTCAGTTCGAATCGCATCCTCCCTCCGGCTGCGCCCAAGCAGCAAGAAGACTACGAGTATCAGTCTGACTCGCATGAAGATTCCTACGAAACGCACGAAGAAGTCGAAGAATCACTTTCGCTCGAAGATCGGGAGCGAGAACTCATTCAAAAAGCGCTTCAAAAGCACAAAGGAAAACGAAAATATGCCGCTTCCGAATTGGGAATTAGCGAACGAACCTTGTACCGTAAGATCAAAGAATATAACTTAAGCGAATAATGCGGTACCTATTTCTCTTCATCGGAATGTTCCTCCTCTCCAGTTGCTGGCCAACTAGGGTGAGCTTTACGGACGCCACATTTCCCGAAGAATGGAAACTTTTCTCCGTAAAAACATTCGAAAACAACGCACCAAACACGCCACTCAGCTACGCCGCAACGCTTTCCGAGAATGTAAAAGACGCTATTCAGAACAAAACAAGCATCAATCTGACTGGATCGCCCAAAGAAGCACAATTGGAAATTGAAGGGGTGATCAACAACTATTCCATCACGCCAGTTGCATTGCAAGATGGCGATCAAGCGGCAAAAAATAGACTTTCGGTTTCGGCTACCTTTACCATTTTCATCAAGGCACCCGAAGAGGATCAAATGACCGTTGTCAGCAATCGCTTTGTGGATTACGACTCGAACACCGACTTGGGCCTAGTCGAATCGACACTTTTGGAAGAAGTGAACGCACAAATTGTACAAGACATTATTAATCAACTTTTTTCGAATTGGTAATGTTGAATGTAACTGAAATAGCTGCGCGAATTGCGAATCCGATGACCACCAAAGCGAGTGATGCTTTGGTTTTGAAAGCTTTGGCGGAAAAATATCCATACACGCAACTCTTTTCCATTCTCTATTTACAAGCCCTCAAACGAGGCGGCGATGTCCACTTCGACGACGAACTTAAGGAACATTCGTTCAGAATTACCGATCGCGCTCAGTTGTTTCAGTTGATCGAATCGGCACATAGCACAACGGCAGAAATCGGTATGGAAGACGCTGAAGCGCCTGTGCTCGTTGAAGTTGAACCAGAAACAATTGCTGAAGCGGAAATTCCTGCTGAAATTGAAACAGTCGTTGACGTAATTCCCGTAATTGCAGAGCTCGATTCTGTGGTCGAAATTGTAGTTGATGAGCCTGTTTTCGATGAGCCACTTGTTCAAGAAATTGTTGAAGAAGTCGTTTCCGTTCCGGTTGTTGTAGATGAAATTAACGAAGAAGAAATCGCCGTTGATAAAGTTGAGGAAGCAATTGAAATCGAAGCATTCGAAGAAATTGAAGTAGTAAGCGAGCCAATTTCCGAAGAAATAATTGAGCTTGAAGTTGAGCAAGACAAGTGGGATGAGATCGAAGAAAAAGGATCGATCGAAAGCGCTCCAGAAACGGACGAAAAAGAAGAACTCTACTCCGTTCACGACCTTCCCGATGCGGACAAAATTCCCGAGGTTGACCCACTCGAACAAACGATTGCGCACCACATTTACGCTGCGAATTACCGATTGGAAGGATTGAGTGAAGAAGAAGAGCAAAAACTGAACGAAAAAAAGGCAGAAACGGCGAATCTCGAAGAAAAGTCTCCGAAACTAGACAAAAAAAGGGAAGCCGCTTCGTTCATGACTTGGCTGCATGCGAATAGCAATTATATACAGCCCGAAGAAGTCACCGTTGCGCCAACCATTGTTCCACATTTTTCCGAGTTTGATCCTTCGAAAGGCCTGTTTGGAGAGCAGATCCGACCGAAACACGAATTTTTCTCAGCACCCAAAAAAGCGAAGAAAAGTTTGACCGAAGAAACGCTCCCTGTAAGTGAGACACTTGCGAAAATTTATAGCATGCAAGGAAATTATCCAAAAGCAATTGCAGCTTATGAGCAATTAATTTTGACTATTCCAGAAAAAAAGAGTTTCTTTGCAAGCCTAATTGAAGAATTAAAGACAAAATTAAATACATAAAGAGCATGGATACCTTATTTTCAATCATCATTGTACTTGCAAGCATCCTGCTTGTTGCGGTCGTATTTATCCAAAATCCGAAAGGTGGAGGATTGAGTTCAGACTTTGGAGCTGCACAACAAATTGGTGGCGTTCAAAAAACGAACGATTTTATCGACAAAACAACTTGGGGATTGGCAGGATTGATTGCCGTGATGAGTATTGTCCTTACCATTCGCTTTTCAACAACAGAAGTGAAAGCTCCGGAAGCGGATCCAACTGAGCAAGGTGAGGGCGGACAAGCACCAGCTGCACCAACGAATGGAGAGAAAGCGCCAAAAACGAACGGGTAAATCGTTCTCATGAAAACATTCAAAATGTCAGTATGTCAGCATACTGACATTTTTTTTGCCCGAAAAGTGCAACTTTGTCCTGAATTCAAGTATGGCACAAATTTCGACGCAAGTAAATCGATTCAAATAATTAATCATTCATTTAACTAATACATATGTCAACAACATTCAGACCATTAGCGGACAGAGTTTTGATTGAACCTGCTCCCGCAGAACAAACAACGGCGAGCGGACTCTTCATTCCTGATTCGGCGAAAGAGAAACCTCTGAAAGGGAAAATTATCGCTGCGGGAAATGGAAAACCAGATGAGCCAATGACGGTCAAAGTCGGTGACGAAGTACTTTTCGGGCAGTATTCTGGAACGGAAATCAAATTAGATGGAACAACGTACATGATCATGCGCGAGGCTGACATTTACGGGATTCTATAGTTAAGATTTAACGAATAATAGATTTAACAAAATGGCAAAAGAAATATATTTTGATGTAGATGCTCGCGACCGCTTGAAAAGAGGCGTTGATGCATTAGCAAATGCGGTTAAAGTAACATTAGGACCAAAAGGTCGAAATGTAGTAATCGGAAAAAAATTCGGTGCACCTCAAATTACGAAGGATGGTGTTACTGTTGCAAAAGAAATCGAGTTGAAGGACCCAATCGAGAATATGGGTGCTCAAATGGTGAAGGAGGTGGCTTCTAAAACGGCAGATATTGCTGGCGATGGAACCACTACGGCGACTGTTTTGGCTCAAGCGATTATTGGTGCAGGGATGAAAAATGTTGCAGCTGGTGCGAATCCAATGGATTTGAAACGCGGAATCGACAAGGCAGTCATCGCGATTGTTGCCCACTTGAAAAAGATTTCGAAAGAAGTTGGTTCGGACAACAAGAAAATCAAGCAAATTGCAACGATTTCAGCGAACAACGATGAAGTAATTGGAACCTTGATTGCTGAAGCGATGAAAGTGGTTGGAAACGATGGTGTGATCACTGTTGAGGAAGCGAAAGGAACCGAAACAGATATGAGAACGGTTGAAGGAATGCAATTCGATCGTGGATACCTCTCCCCTTACTTCGTAACCAACGCTGAGAAGATGTTGACCGATATGGAAAACCCGATGATCTTGATCTACGATAAGAAGATTTCGAACATGAAGGAGTTGTTGCCAATCTTGGAACCAATTGCTCAAGCTGGAAAATCGTTGTTGATCATTGCTGAAGATATCGACGGTGAAGCATTGGCAACATTGGTGGTAAACAGAATTCGAGGACAACTGAAAGTTGCTGCAGTCAAAGCACCAGGATTTGGTGATCGACGTAAAGCAATGTTGGAAGATATCGCTATCTTAACTGGAGGTCAAGTGATTTCTGAAGAGCGTGGATTGACATTGGAAAATGCAACGATGGACATGCTCGGAACTGCTGAGAAAGTGGAAATCGACAAAGACAACACAACAATCGTGAACGGTGCCGGACGCAAGGAAGACATCAAAGCGCGCGTTGGTCAGATCAGATCGCAAATCGAATCAACGACATCGGATTACGACAAAGAAAAAATGCAAGAACGCCTAGCGAAATTATCGGGTGGTGTTGCTGTTCTTTATGTTGGAGCTCCGACCGAAGTTGAAATGAAAGAGAAGAAAGACCGTGTGGACGATGCCTTGGCTGCAACACGCGCTGCTGTACAAGAAGGAATTGTTCCTGGTGGTGGAGTTGCATTGATCCGTTCGTTAGATGCTTTGGAAAACATGGTTGGCGAAAACGACGATGAAACTACAGGAATCGCGATTGTGCGAAGAGCCTGTGAAGAGCCATTGCGTCAAATTGTTGCTAATGCTGGTGATGAAGGAGCAGTGATCGTTCAAAAAGTAAAAGAAGGAAAAGATGACTTCGGATACAACGCACGAACTGAGAAGTACGCAAAATTGTATGCCGCTGGTGTAATCGATCCGACGAAAGTAACACGTATCGCAATTGAAAATGCAGCATCGATTGCATCGATGTTATTGACAACCGAATGCGTTATTGTAGACGAACCGATTGATGAATCTGCCATGGGCGGAGGAATGCCAGGAGGAATGCCAGGGATGATGTAATCATCAACGACTATAAAGGATTGAGCTCATGTTCAATCCTTTTTCCGCTTCTGGCTTCCCAGATTTGTTTTTGGATAGTTAGAGCGATTATATATAGAATCCCCAGTGTGAGTAATCGCATT
>CALFOS010000221.1 GCA_937919725.1 uncultured Fluviicola sp.
CTATCGAGATTATTGGAATTATTCTTTTGTTTATTGGATTTGGAAATCAAGGAATATTCGCAGATACAGGCAACCGAACATTTCAGGCTGTGTTCCACGGAATTTCAGGCTTCAACAATGCTGGACTTTCCACTTTGCCAGGCGGATTAATGCATCCCGACGTCATCAATAATACATTTACGCATACTGTAGTCATGGTTTTATTCTTCCTCGGAGGATTCGGAATGATCTACTTGTTCGATTTGTTCGAGATCAAGCGATTGCGTGAACGGATGCGCAAACCATGGAAAACAATTGAATTTGGAACGAAAATATCACTCTACTTCACCTTGGGATTGATTGCATTTGGCGCCATCGTTTTCTTGCTTGTGGAGTGGAACAATACTCTAAAAGGTGAGAATGCCTTGAGTTCGGTCGTGATTTCCTTATTCGAATCTCTCACTACCCGAAATGCTGGTTTCAACGTGGTTGACACCTCTCAACTTGCTATGCCCGTGATGATTGTATTCTTGTTCCTGATGTTTGTTGGGGCATCTTCGGGCTCAGCAGGAGGAGGGATTCGAACGTCGACCTTTGCCATTATGTGGGCATCCGTCGTTTCTACCATCCGAGGAAAAAAACACACCGAACTTTTTAAGAGAACAATCGCAAACGACGATGTATTAAAGGCTTACGCTATTTTTATCTTCTTTGTGATTGGAAATATTATTGGTCCGTTCATCCTCTCGATTTCGGAGGCGGAACTGTTGGCGGCTGGCAAATACGACTTCATGGACTTAGTGTTCGAGCACGTTTCGGCGGCCAGCACAGTTGGATTGTCAACCGGAATGACTGCAGAATTGAGCGTAACTGGAAAAATCGTACTGATCGTAGCGATGTTTATTGGTCGAGTTGGAACGCTCACATTGGCCTATTTAGTTGGAAAAAGAGTGTTGAGTAGAAATTACAAATACCCGTCTGGTCATACCATGGTGGGCTAATTAGTGAGATGATGGAGGAAGAACGAAAAGTGGTAAAACCGTATAACAATGAATCAACTTCAAAGAAGGAAGAAGTAGCTGAAATGTTCAACAATATTTCGAAGCGATACGATTTTTTGAACCATTTCTTGTCACTTGGAATCGATAAATTGTGGCGAAAAAAAGCGATTAAAAAACTCCGTGATCTTCAACCGAAGAAAATTTTGGACATAGCAACGGGAACTGGTGATTTTGCAATTGCGGCACTCAAACTAAACCCAACGGAAGTTATCGGAGTCGATATTTCGCAGGGAATGCTCGATGTTGGAATCGAAAAGATGAAACGAAAGGGCGTTGATCACGTTATTCAAATGAAAATCGGTGATTCGGAGGAACTTCCGTTTGAGGATGGATACTTTGACGCGCTCACCGTTGGATTTGGAGTTCGAAACTATGAGAATTTGGAAAAAGGATTGACAGATATGCTTCGTGTGTTAAGGCCAGGAGGGAAAGCAATTATTTTGGAATTTTCGAAACCGAAGAAATTTCCAATGAAACAAGCCTTTGGATTCTATTCGAAACGGATCATTCCATTTTTCGGAAAACGGATTTCGAAAGATGAGCGAGCGTATGCGTATTTACCCGAATCGGTGGCCGCCTTCCCAGAAGGAAAGGAGTTTATGGAGATTTTGGAGAAAATTGGTTACACAGACGTATCCGCGCAAACAGTTTCGGGTGGAATTGCTACGATTTACGCAGGAACGAAAAAATAACAATAAGAATGATGGGATTACGTTCATGTACTATGAAAATTCTTGCGATATCCTTCGTACTTATTTCCTTTGTGGGCTGGTCTCAGATGGAAAAACCGATGAATTACCGTCGCTTTGACGAGAAAACGCTTCACTTTGGATTCATGCTAGGTGCCAATTCGGCCGATTTCACGGTGTATCAAGTTCCAGAAGCGTATGAGCAATTCGGCGTTCGATCGTTAAGCAATAGATCACAACCAGGAGGACAAGTGGGCGTGGTGACAACGCTCAAACTCGGCACGCCTGTCGTTCGCTTGCGTTTCATTCCAACTTTATCTTTCCAAGAGCGCATCTTGAGCTATCAATTCATCGACGATTCGTATACAGGAAGTGAATTTACCGACGAGCGCGTGCAATCTACCAATCTCGATTTTCCTTTAATGTTTCAATTTCGAACCATTCGAATCAACAACTTCGCGGCGTATGCTTTGGCGGGATTTCAGTATTCCTTAGATCTTCAATCTCAAGCTAATGCAAGCCAAACCTTCAATGATCCATTTATTAAGATCAACCGCAGCGACTGGCAAGGTCAAGTAGGAGGCGGCATCGAATTTTTTGCAACTTACTTCAAGCTTGGTCTCGAATTGAAATATTCGCAAGGCGTGAGCAATGTGCTCATTCAAGACGGAACATCTCTTTCCAAACCGATTGATCAAATCTACAACCGCGTGTGGTGGTTCTCCCTCATTTTCGAAGGATAAACCATGAATATAGCCCAATTTCAAGTCACCCCAGAGCAAGCGCAAGATGATGATTTTCTGAGAGGGAAGATTTCGGAAGAACTCCAACTGAATGCAGATTCTTTTCATTTCCATTGGAAACGCAGATCGATAGACGCCCGCAAGCGCCAAATAAAAATCAACTGTACCTTCGATGTCTACTCAAACAACGAAGAAGTTTCAGCGATATCTAGTTTTCATCCAAAGGACGTTAGTTCCGCTAAGTCTATTTCCATTATAGGTGCTGGTCCAGCTGGATTATTCGCAGGATTACGGGCGCTCGAAGTGGGCTTGAAACCAATTATTTTTGAACGCGGTAAGGACGTTCGCTCACGCAGACGCGACTTGGCGATTTTAAACAAAGAAGGAATTGTGAATCCAGAATCGAATTATTGTTATGGAGAGGGAGGAGCAGGAACTTATTCGGATGGCAAATTATACACACGATCGAAGAAACGCGGCGACGTTGAGAAAGCATTGGAATGGTTCGTTGAATTTGGCGCGACAGAAGAAATTTTAGTCGATGCACATCCACATATCGGAACCAATAAATTACCACAGATTATCGTTGGAATGCGCGAAAAAATCATTGAATTTGGTGGTGAAATACATTTCGAATCGAAAATGACCGACTTGTTCATTGAAGATAATCGAATTTCAGGCATTGAAATCAACGGTACTCAGCGACTAGACTTCGATAACTTAATTCTTGCTACGGGGCACTCAGCGCGTGATATTTACCATCTTTTGCATCGAAAAGGAATTCAAATCAACGCAAAAGCATTTGCACTTGGCGTGCGCATCGAACATCCGCAACTCCAAATCGACAAAATTCAATACCACGGTCGCTTAAATGACGATTTTCTTCCACCGGCTTCCTACAGTTTGGTTACTCAAGTAGATGGGCGCGGTGTCTATTCGTTTTGCATGTGCCCTGGGGGAATTGTTGCTCCGTGTGCTACTGAGCAAGAGGAAGTTGTCACGAATGGCTGGTCGCCCTCGAAGCGAAATAATCCATATTCCAATTCTGGTATAGTGGTATCGGTGTACCCTGAAGATTTCAAAGGACACGAAACGAATCCGCTTGTTTGCCTCGAGTTTCAGCAAAAGGTAGAACGAGATTGTTGGGAAGCAGCAGGGAAAACGCAACATGTTCCAGCACAACGCATGCAAGATTTTGTAGATGGAAAAGTATCTGAATCGTTGCCGAAGTCATCTTATCAGCCAGGTTTAACTTCCGTTGACCTGAATACTGTTCTACCGCCGATGATCGCCGATCGTTTGCGCGAAGCATTCACTGATTTTGGACGAAAAATGCACGGTTATTTAACCAACGAAGCTATTTTGCACGCACCTGAATCGCGGACCTCATCGCCCGTTCAAATTCCACGCGGAAAGGACTTCCAACATCCAGAAATCGAAGGACTGTATCCATGTGCGGAGGGCGCAGGATATGCTGGCGGTATTATCTCAGCTGGGATTGATGGAATGAAATGCGTGGATGCGATCGTAGATAAATCGAACAACACGGCTGTATTTAACTAGGCTAATACTAGATTCCTTTAACTAAACTATTCAATTTACCCGCCGATACTCCGCCAAAATAATACCACTCGCCATAGCAGCGTTTAGCGATTCGGCTGAACCGAATTTCGGAATAAAAATCGGCATGGTAACCAACGATTTAATCTCTTCAGAAATCCCTTTACCTTCGTTGCCGATTACTAGAATACACCTTTTTTCCATTGGAGCGGAGTACATGTCAGCTCCATCAAGTAGAGCTCCGTATATTGGCAATGTGCTTTGCGAAAGGAGTTTGTTCAAATCAACATATTCAATCGACATCCGAAAGAGTGAACCCATTGTTGCTTGCACCACTTTTGGGTTAAAACAATCGACAGTGTCATACGAACAAACGATTTTAGATATCCCAAACCAATCCGCCGTTCGAATGATTGTACCCAAGTTTCCAGGGTCTTGAATTCCGTCGAGGGCTAGAATTATTTCATTTTCGGAAAATTCGAATTTTGGGAAGCGAACGACAGCGAGTAGATTGCCAGGTGTTTTTAGTGAACTGATTTCCTTCATGTTGCGTTCATCAGTATAAAATGAACGGTCGAAGGGGAAATGAGCATCAGAAGTGCATACGAACTCCACAAGATTAGTGTGGTCAGTGAGAATTTCTTGAATTATCTTCTCGCCTTCCACCACAAATAATTGTTCGGCATCGCGATTTTTTTTCGATCGCAACGACCGAATCAACTTAATCTTGATTTTTGATAAATTTTCCACGGATGCTTTTATTACTTTTGATGAAACCCACAAAGGATTTGCATCAACGATTCAAACATACAATTATTCTTTTAATTCTACTGGCTGGAATTGTTGCATGTAAGCAAACCAAGAACGTACCTCAAGGCGAATATTTGCTAAAGAAGAATAAGGTTTTCGTTAAGGGCGACAAAATGGATGAGGATGCACTAGCAGAAATTATCCGTCAAAAGCCTAATTTCAAGCGCTTTGGAGTGAAATGGAAGCTCATGATGTTCAATGCAGTGGATTCTGCACATGTGGCCGACAAACGTGCTCGGAAAAATCAGAAACTTCGTGACAAAAATCAGGATTTGAGAGCGAAGGAGGCTCGAATTAACGCTAAAAGAGTAGATCGCGCGCAACGAAAAGACAAGGAATATTATACTGAAAAGATCATACCATTAAAGGATACCGCGACACCGCGGAAGTTCTTTCGAGAATGGCTGAAGTATAAAATTGGAAAAAAACCGGTAGTGTTTGATAGCATTCCGTATAATAAATCGCTGGAGCAATTGGGTGCTTACATGCGAAGCCGGGGATATTATTACTCGCAGGTAAGCGGATTGGTGAAATACACGAAACGGCGAAAAGCGAAAGTATATTATAGTGTAGTCACCGGAGAACGCTATTACATCGACAGCATGCGAATTGTGTCGAAAAATGGTTCGGTTGTGGGAACCTACAACCAATTTTTAGGCAAAAAAGATCTGCATCCGCTCATTGGACAGCCTTTTGATATTGAACTTTTGGACGATCATCGCTACGAAGTAGCCACCTTTATGCGTAACTCGGCCTACTACGGCTTCAGTCCGAACCACATCCATTTTGAGGTGGATACCAATCGCCAAACGATGAAAGCGACCGTGAATATAGAGTTCTTAGATCGATTGGTTCGACCAAAGGACAACCGCGATACGCTGATTGCTATTCCCCACCGAACGACCTATATTCGAAACGTTTATTTTCATATTTCAGATACTTCACTCTACGAAGGAAGTTTCACTCAGGCCATGAATGAACTGGACTTAACTGTGATGGACGGGCAGTATATTCGAACATATGATACGACTTACTACAATGAAATTATAGATCCTAAAACAGGTGAATTAGATAAAAAGCGCGCCGCTATCTTCGTCTACAACGGCGAATTGTTCTTAAATCCAGCGTTGCTCGAAATGCAGAATTACCTCGAAAGCACAAATTATTACAAAGAGGAATACGGCGAACGAACCTACACACGTCTACTTCAACTTGGTTTGTTTCAGGGAATTAAAACGGAAATCATCGAAATTCCAGGAACGCGGGATTTGGATGTGCATTATTATCTCGTCCCACTTCGAAAGCAAAGTTTTGGTGTGGAGCCAAAAGCCACCAATTCCAATGGATTCCTGGGAGTTTCAGCATCGCTCAACTACGCCAATCGAAATTTGTTTAAAAATGGAGCGAAACTCACGTTTTCTCTCTCTGGCGGATTCGAATCACAGCCGGCAGTTTTCGATCAAACCATTGATGGACAACCCGTTCAAACCGCTGGACGTAGCTTTAATACCTTCGAGTTTGGTCCAAGTATTAAGTATGAAGCGCCAGGGCTTATTCCATTGAGAATTACGACCTTCTCGAAACGACACAGGCCAAGAACAGTCATTTCAACGGCATATAGCTTTCAAAAACGAAACGATTTCACGCGTGGGGTCTTTCAATTGAACTATTTGTGGCAATTCTATGTCAACAAGACCCAGTTATTCCAAGCCGGATTGCCAGGTGCGTCGGTGATCAAATTTGTGAATATCAATAAAAGTCCTGCCTTTGAAGCAACGCTGACGGGACTCAATGATTTATTTTTGCTCAATTCGTACAGTGATCAGTTTATTTGGCAAGACTGGAAATTCACCTTCGAGTACAACATGAAGGATAAGAAGGACCGCAAGGGAAATACGCTCGTCTATTTCAATTCAACCTTCGATCCTGCTGGAAATCTACTCTCACTGTTCGATAAATACCTCGACACCCTCGACAATGGTCAGCGTAAAATTTTCGGGGTGGCATACGCACAATTTGTTCGATTGGACAATGATTTAATTGTTTCGCAAAAACTAGGTAAAGAACATTCTTTGCACTTTAAGTTGAACGCTGGGGGAGGACTTCCTTACGGAAATTCACAACGATCGCTTCCTTATGACTATAGTTTCTTCGCTGGTGGAGCCAATGATAATCGTGGATGGCGAGCACGTGCACTTGGACCTGGGGTCTATAAATACTACCTTGATACGAATCGTACAGCAACACAAATTGGCGATGTCCGCTTTGGTGGTTCTGCCGAATACCGTTTCCCCTTCAGTGAAAGCTTGAAAGGTGCTTTGTTCGTTGATGCTGGAAATATTTGGACGATAGAAGATGACATCAACCGACCTGGTGGACAGTTTACACGCGATTGGTATAAGCAAATTGCGCTTGCTACTGGAATAGGATTCCGGATAGATTTCGATTTTTTTATCATCCGTTTAGATCTTGGAATTCCGCTCCGAAACCCAGTTTTGCCGAAGGGTGAGCAATGGATTTT
>CALFOS010000222.1 GCA_937919725.1 uncultured Fluviicola sp.
CTTCATTAAATCAATCAATTTAACATATAATGCCAGAATTCCATTCGCAAACGTGAGCGGCTATTCAGGTATCCTTTTCCCCTAAAATAAACTAAAATAACATGAAAAAAATCTACTTAATTGGACTATCGCTCATCGGCTTTCAACTGGCTGCTGATGCACAAACACCGTGTGATGCAGGGCGTTATTCCACCGAAATCTTCACGGCTGTGAATGTAACGAGCGCTGTTAATTATGGACAAAACACCACTTTTTCGGGTGCGAATCAGAATTTAGTGATGGACATTTATCAGCCAACGGGCGACACAGAAACGGCGCGACCACTGATCATTTGGGTGCACGGAGGCAGCTTTATTGGTGGCTCAAAATCGGATGCCGATGTGGTAGCACTCAGCCAACAATTTGCTAAGCGTGGTTTTGTCTGTGCATCTATCGAGTACAGAGTTGGAATGTGGCCAATCGACTCAGTAAATGCAATTAAGGCGGTAATTCGAGCTGTACATGACTCAAAAGCAGCAACGCGATTTTTCTATAAGGATCGTGCAACGGCAAATGCCTACAAAATTGATACGGCGAATATTTTTATTGGAGGAAGTTCAGCCGGAGCAGTAACATCGTTACATCATGCATACTTTGATCAGGAATGTGAAATAGAGCCATTCATTTCGCTATCAACTCTTGCTAGCTTAGGTGGGATCGATGGAAATAGTGGAAATGCGGGTTATTCGACGGAAGTTCACGGGGTAATTAATCTATGTGGCGCGATGGCGAGTTATGCATTTATGGAGCCCGGTGATGTTCCGATTTGTTCGATGCATGGAAATGAGGACGGTACAGTGCCATACAACCGTGGACAGGCGTCTGTTTCAGGGTTCAGCATCATGTACCTTGACGGAAGCCGCGTAATCGACGAACAGGCAAACGTAATTGGTGTGCAAAGCAATTTTTATACGTATACCAATGGCGGTCACGTTCCATATTATGGCAATACGGCCTACATGGATACAACAGTTGCGTTTATTAGTGACTTTTTAGTGGATCTTTTGGGATGTTCAATTACTCCTACGATGCCAGAAAACACACCGCTTCAAACGGTAAACCTTTACACACCTTTTATATGTGGGTTAGGAATCAACGACAATCAAGCAGAGTGGAACGTGAACATTTATCCAAATCCATCGGAGAATCAGATGACACTTTCCTTTAAAAATGGAGCGTTGATTGAGAATGTCGAAGTAATTGATTTGGCGGGAAGAAGTGTGAAAACAGTGGAACTCACATCGAACCAATTTACACTTTCAAAATCGGATATAGGAACAGGAACGTTTATCGTGAAAATCACCAGCCAAACCGGTGTTGTCACTTCTAGAAGAGTTGTGTTTCAGTAATTAAAGCTTAAATTTAGCAAACGAAACGAGCACTCGAAAGGGTGCTCGTTTTTTTTATGGCTGAGCAAGTAATGCACGGTTTTCTTCTACAGTAAACCGCACCTCACTCCCCAATACGATCGATCGATTATCATCAATATGTCCTGCGGGAAAATCAAATGCAATCGGAATTTTCCGGTAATCGAAGTGACTTAAAATCACTTCTTCGAATCGTTTACCATAAGGAACGGCGGTGTCGGTGAGATTCGTCATTCCTCCCACAATTAAGCCTTTTATTTTATCTAATACGCCCGCTTTCGAGAGCGCGTAAAACATGCGGTCGATGCTATAGATGGGTTCGCCCACATCTTCAATGAAGAGAATGGAATTTTCAAATTCAAGTTGATCGTCAGTTCCAAATAAGGCGTAGAGAATCGAGAGATTTCCACCTACCAAGGTTCCTTTTGCTGTGCCAAGTCTATTTTGAGGATGATTTTCCCAGACTGTTTCGCTTGGTTTTCCCGTCAAACAATCGACTAAAGTTGATAAAGCTTCCGTAGTGTTTTGTTGAAAATTAAGCGGCATCGATCCATGAATGCTGGCAATGTGGTGGCGCTGCATCCGCTGATGAAAATAAGTAACATCGCTGAATCCTACAATCCATTTTGGTTCACGCAGTTGTGCTGCCCACGCTATGCGATCGAGCAGTTGCACACATCCGTAACCTCCACGCGCACAAACGATCGCTTTGACATTTGGATTGTCCAATGCCGACTGAAAATCGCGTAAACGTTCCGCCTCATCTCCCGAAAAATAATGGTGTTGGCCCAAACAATGTTCGCCTATTTCCACGCGAAACCCCGCCTTTTCTAAAATTTTTTTGGCGAAATCGACGTGCTCGCGCTCAATTGCCTTTGCGGGTGCAACGATCGCGATGAGGTCTCCTTGTTGAAGAGATGCTGGAATTTGATTCATGCGCTAAAATTACATATTCGCACGAATACTTCGGAATTGTTTAAATTCGACGCATGATAACACCTTTCGATGATGCTTATTTTATGCGTCAAGCACTTGTTGAAGCTCAAAAAGCATTCGATGCGGACGAAATTCCTGTTGGAGCCGTAGTGGTTGCCAACAATCAAATCATCGCTCGGGCACATAATTTTACGGAAACACTCAACGACGTAACTGCACACGCCGAAATGCAAGCGATTACCTCCGCCGCCGACTTTTTAGGAGGAAAATATTTAAAAGGCTGCACGATGTACATTACCCTCGAACCGTGCGTAATGTGTGGCGGAGCGTTGTATTGGTCCCAAATCGACAAAGTGGTGTACGGTACATCCGACGAAAAAAGAGGAGCGAGCACAGTAGGAAATCTCTATCACCCTAAAACAAAAATAGTTGGCGGAGTATTGGAAAAAGAAGGGCGTGAACTCATGCAATTGTTCTTTCAGAAGAAAAGATAGCCAACGTTTTTCTGCTTTCAGCGTTTTGTACTCAGAAAAGAAAAACATATATTAACCCAACATTAACTAAGAATATGAAAAGACTACTACTTTATGCCTCCGTAGCGTTTGCTCTGCACGGAAATTCTCAAACCACCTTGTACCAAGAAACCTTTGAAACAGGGAATTCTTTCTCGATGAACTCTTCTGATATGGGAGGATTTTCGACCTATAACACATGGTTGATGAATAACGTTTATTTCGGAGGTTCTGGAACCTTTGTCTGCTTGGGATTTCCCTTCTCGTTTACGGTGGTCAATACACCATCGCAACCAGCAGGAATTGCAGGATTCCCTTCGAGTAACTACATGCACATTACTGCTCAGGCAGCGATTTCAAGCGGAATCACCTGCGCATCATACATTCCTGCAGACGGAACGTGCGCATTCGTAGAGAGCAATTTCACGAAAATGACAACGGCAGTTTCTACAGTAGGTTATTCCAACGTTACCTTTGATTTTTGGTGGATGTGTGCGGGAAGTGTAGATGCTTACGGTCAATTGTACTACAGCCTCGACAATGGAGCAACGTGGGTGCTCAAGCAAAGCAATATGAATAACACCATAAACTGGTCTCAAACAGCAGTGACAGATCCATTGTGGAGCAATCAAGCTTCCATCAAGTTTGCTTTCCGCTTTGTGAATAATATTGCATCGACAGCTGCTGATCCTTCTTTTTGTCTTGATCAACTTACACTCACTGGAATGGCATCGACCAATTCAATTACAACCTCGAATACAATTCAACCAACGAGTTGGTGTTTTGGAAATGTGATGACAGTTCAGGTCAATTTTACAGCGACAGGAACGTATACTGCAGGTAATGTTTACACTGCTCAACTATCAGATGCTTCCGGATCATTTGCCTCACCGACAACAATTGGCACCTTAAACTCAACGGCTTCCGGCGCACAAATGATTGTTGGAGTAATTCCTGGAAACATTCCGGTTGGTTCTGGTTATCGCATACGAGTGATTTCGTCTAATCCTGTGACTATTGGAACCGATAATGGCTCTAATTTAGAGGTTTTACCACTTCCAATTGTTCAACAAGCATCATTTACAGGCTTGTGTGTGAATGATCAAGCGATCACATTATCGGGAGGAACTCCGGCAGGGGGAACATACTCTGGAACAGGAGTTAGTGGAGGCTTTTTCAATCCTAACACAAGTGGTGCGGGAACGTTTAACATCACTTATTCATATGCAACTGCTCAGGGTTGTTCGGGCTCAGCAATCGAACCTATTACTGTGAATGCTTTACCAACACCGATCATCGCTGCGATACCAAATCAGTGTGACACTTCAACGGTGTATACACTACTAGGAACACCACCAGGCGGCACGTTTGCGGGACCGGGCGTTACAGGCTCTAATTTCGATGCATCATCAGCAGGTATTGGAACATGGACACTTTCGTATGATTATACGGATGGGAATGGTTGTTCGGCGCAGGCAATAGAAATTGTGAATGTGACTACATGTACTTCAGGTCTAGATGAGACGAGCGCAATTTCTTTAATGATCTATCCGAACCCAACAGACGACTTTATCACGATCTCTGCGGAAGTAGAGCTTACATCTATCGTTGTTTTGGATGTAAACGGAAGAATTGTTAAGTCGATCCCATCGCAAGGAAAGGTGAACATTAGTGATTTAAATGCGGGTGTTTATTTTATACAAATAGAGTACAACGGACAATTGTTTATTGAGCGAATAGCCGTGAAATAAAGAGCATAGAAAACATGAAAAAGCCCTGTAATCGGAGTACCGATTCAGGGCTTTTCTATTATTTGTAACTACCTAAACACTAACTACTATATGAAAAGAGTAATTTGGCTGTATCAGCACTTAATTACCACGGTAAATATATAGGGATATTTTCATTTAACTTGATCTGCTTGAATAAATTTTCTTGTTTTTCGACGAATCGACTCACGGTATCGACCTATTGTGGTTTTGGAAGCGGTTTGATGGCTAAAAGAATTAATCCCACAAAAAAAAGCTGCGCTCAGATTACCGATGCAGGGTTTTTATGTTTTTTAACCACCTATCACAAACTATTATATGAAATGGTAATTTTGCGTTGAGAGCAATGAATTACCTCCTCAAATGTACGGCGTTCGATTTGTTCAACCTTCGGTTTTGTTCGTTTTTCGATGAGCAGACAAACATCATCTGTGAACGTACCGTTAGTTAAACTTAACTTCTTCTTTTCCATCACCACGCAAGGCAAATCGACCTCTTTCTCGGTCGTGAACTTGATCGTATTTTGGCCACGGCCAGCCGCCAAATTGTGTCGCATGATAATCTTCGAACGCCTGTTGAATCTCTTCGCGCGAGTTCATCACAAACGGGCCGTGTTGCACCACAGGTTCGTTAATCGGTCTTCCTTGGAGAATCAATACTTTGGAAATCTCAGCCCCATTTTTAAAGATCAATTTCTCGGTAGGATCGACGTCCGCTGCGTGGTAATGGGGAATTTCTTCGTCGCCAAGCATCAGCCCGTTTCCATCGTAATAGTATACTGTGCGGTTGATGCCTTCGCCTGCTGCTCCCAACTCAAATGTGCCGTTTGGTTCGATGTGGATGTTGAATACACCTACTGCATTATCCGTATCAGCGGCCCACGAATCGGGTGGTGGACTAGGCGCCAATTGTTCGTTCATTTTTCCAGCAATTACTTCAATGCTCACGCGACTCTCATCCAATTGAACAATCGGCAAGTCCTCGTGCCACAGCATCTTGAAGTGTGGTTCTACCATTTTACTTTTCTTGGGTAGATTTAACCAGATTTGAAAGAGCTCCATCGGATTTCCTTTGTCCGAATGAATGAGCGGGAACATTTCCGAATGTTGAACGCCTTTTCCAGCAGTCATCCATTGCACATCTCCATTTCCATACCTGCCAGCCGCGCCCGTTGAATCGGCGTGATCCACCACTCCTTCGCGCACCACAGTAATCGTTTCAAATCCTCGGTGCGGGTGACCAGGAAACCCAGGAACGGCACTTCCGTGGTACATGCGCCAACCATCTTTCAAAATAAAATCTTGACCGATAAATCGACCGTTCAATTCTGTTGGATCAGGACCCATTTCTTCATTTCCTGCAGGATAGTTGTCTTCGTGGTGAACACAAAACAAGAAAGGATCGGCGGTTTCCCACTGAAATCCTAATGCACGGGTTTTAAGTATGATTTTTTTCATTTCTCTATTTTTTGAATCGGTTTGTGTCGCGTCTTGCGAAGTTCGCGCAGCACCCAACAAAGGCACAGCAGCTATTCCAGCAATCAGTTTACCGATAAATGTTCTACGTTGTTCGCTCATAATAAAGTTATTTACCACGGTAAATATAATGAATTTAGATCAATTTGAAATGCAATTCTCGCTTCTAATGAGTTATTTTTGCACTAATGAATCATCAAGATACAATTTGTGCATTAGCAACAGCGAACGGCGTAGGAGCCATTAGCGTAATCCGAGTGTCGGGACCAAAATCGTGGGAAATCGTTGAAAGCATCTTCTCAAAGTCCTTTCAGGTAAAATCGTCGCACACCGCACATTTTGGAACCATTTCTGACGGAGAAAAACTGATCGATGAGGTGTTGATTACCATTTTTGCCGAAGGAAAAAGCTTCACCGGCGAAGAAAGTGCCGAAATTACTTGTCACGGGTCGCCCTACATTCAGCAGCAAATTATTCAACTTCTCTCGAAAAACGGATGCCGAATGGCGAATCCAGGGGAGTTTACTCAACGCGCATTTTTGAACGGAAAAATGGACCTTTCGCAAGCTGAAGCTGTTGCTGATTTAATCGCTGCACAGTCGCGAAGTGCCCACGAAATCGCCTTGAAACAACTCCGGGGGGGATTTTCATCCGAACTCAAAGATTTGCGCGAAAAGCTCATTCATTTTGCGTCGCTCGTAGAACTCGAACTCGATTTCGCCGAAGAAGATGTTGAATTTGCCGACCGAACCGAACTAAAAGCATTGGTAAAAAACGTGCTCGGCTACGTAAAGCGACTTGCCGATTCCTTCGAGCTTGGGAATGTGATTAAGGAGGGAGTTCCAGTTGCCATTGTTGGTGCGCCGAACACAGGAAAAAGCACCTTGCTCAACCAATTATTGGGTGATGATCGCGCTATCGTAAGTTCAATCGCAGGCACCACGCGCGACGTGATCGAAGAAACGCTCAACATCGAGGGAATTGTTTTTCGACTTATCGACACGGCTGGAATTCGTGAAGGAGCAGAGGAAATTGAAGCGATGGGAATTGTCCGCTCCAAAGAGAAAATTGACCAAGCGAGATTAGTGCTCTGCCTCGCTGATGCGTCAGTTGAAAACAGCATTTCCGAAGTGAAAAGTTGGGTTTCTGACCTCGAAGCGACCTATCCGAATAAAAGAATCCAGTTGATCGTAAATAAATCAGACCTCCACGCAAGTAACGAAGGAATTGCCATTAGTGCCAAGCACGGCGAAAATATGGAAGTTCTAAAATCGTGGATGGTCGGTTCTGTTACACAAGGCTTCGACATGGCGAATGAAACCATTGTGTCGAACGCGCGGCATTATGAGGCATTGGTTAAAACGGGAGACGCCCTCGAAAAAGCACTGCATGGACTGGAAACAAACATCACAGCGGATTGGGTTGCGATGGATATCCGTCAGGCGATGTACGAACTCGGGAGCATCACAGGAGACATTTCTACGGATGATTTGTTGGGGAATATCTTCTCGAAATTTTGTATCGGCAAATAGTCATAACAAGTTGATTTTCAGTACATTAAACGCTTAGTTTCTTATTCAATTATTCAAACAATCCTTTGATTTTCGAACCAAAACGGCTACAATTGTTCTTTAGCAATACCAACTTTTTGAAGGCAATAAAATTGTTAATATATCTCACTTAACGGTTTGCATAGACGCAGGTGTCCGGTAGCGACACTTGACGTTCTATGCTTTGTTAGCAAATCGTTGCTATTTCAGTATCAGCTTAGAAGTTGCAGTTGAATTGCTGGTCTTAAGGACAACTAGGTACAAGCCCGGAGACTGATGTAGTTGTATTGAGCTATTTGGTTTCAAATTATCATCCGAAAAGACTATTTTACCAATTGTATTGTATATTTTGATGGAAGTAGTAATTGGATTTTCCAACTCAATATTGATAATTCCTGTCGAAGGGTTCGGGTATAATAAAATGTTATCGTGCGCCTCTTCAGGTGCCATTTCAATTGAAGTGGTTGTAAGTATGTTTTTATAGACTCTTGGCTTAAAAGGATCCGGAGTGCCTGGTAAATTTCCAATGCCAGTAACGATCATATCAAGATCGTTATCGCCATCAATATCTCCAATAGCAGTGGTAGAATTGTAAACTTGTACTAGTGTGCCTACCAGGTTGAAATTGTTATTTCCCTGATTTTCGTAGATGTGTGCTGCCACATCCTGTCCTCCAAGAGAGCCGGTTACAAAAACATCCAGGTCATTGTCGTTGTCAAAATCCGCAAAGTCAACTGTTCCCAATTGCGTAGCTAGAAATGGTGTTCCTATGAGCAAGCTGAACGAGCCGGTGCCATCGTTCAGATATAGTTCGCAGATATTTTGGAAAGAACTATCCATGCCATTCAATAGAATGTCCGCATCGCCATCACCATCTGAGTCACCTGTAGAAATATCACAGGACTGAACTCCGGTAAAAGGTGTATTATTTACTAGACTGAAATTTCCAGTGCCATCATTTACGTATAAAGTGGTCATTACACCGTTGTTATTTGTTGATCCCGAAACGACCAGGTCCATGTCGTTATCGTTATCCATATCAAGAAAAGCCGCGGACGTGCCTTCTATAAAGGGAGTTGATGTGACCTCAGTAAAAACACCGGAGCCAGAGTTAAGGTAAAGTTTTGAGAATAGAAAAGGGCTCCCAGAACCGTCTTCTGCATACCCACACATAAAAAGATCCGGGTCTCCATCATTATCTACATCCTCAAATTCAACATCGCCCTCTATGGATGGCTCAAAAGGGACGCTAGGATCTAAAGTGAAATTACCGCTCCCATCATTCAAATAGAAGTTGGCGTAAAAATTTGGACTGCCATCTCTTCCGGTGATCAAAAGATCCTGGTCACTATCTCCATCAACATCGGCAAAAGCTATATCACTGAACTCCGACCATATTGAGAGTCCGGTTCCGATTATTTCGGTAAAATTACCCTGGCCGTCATTGCTATATAAGGTTGTTTTACGGTTAGCCAAACCTGCGTCAGGACCTGTGATTATCAAGTCAAGGTCTCCATCATTGTCAATGTCTCCCAAGGCACAAGAGCCTTGCCTGGAATCATATAAGTTGCTTGCTGTTGTGTCTTCCTGCAGATCGATGTTCTGAGCAATACTTGCCACGGATACAAGTGTAAGGACAAGTTGTAAAAAGAATTTTCTCATTTTGATGTTGTTGAATGTTTGCTAACGCTCAGGCTATGCGCCGCTGCGATTTATTAAAGTTAATTTTATTTCGGAGAAATAAACGTGCGAGTTAGA
>CALFOS010000223.1 GCA_937919725.1 uncultured Fluviicola sp.
ATAGGTTCCTTCCAATCCATCAGGAAATGTCACTTGTGGATTTGTTTCGATTGATGTTGCGGGAACTCCTTCTGCGAAGATCCACTAATAGGTGAACCCATTGAATGACAAATTCGTAAAATTAACTTCAGTGTTGAACATTAAAACGGGGTTCGATGGCCAGCCAAAATTGGCAATCGGAACAGGATCGACATGCAGCAAACCATTAAATGTCGTCGAATCAATGCAGCCGTCCGTTGATGTAACAATGAGTTGAAGGTCGTAACTCCCAGCATACATATCCCAAGTTACACTGGTGTTTTGGTTCACAAATTCTTGACTTCCATTCACTAACCAATAAGTGTACAGGGAGTTGGATGTCGTATTGACAATTTCAAATACCGCTGGCTCACATTGATTTGGATTCAGGAGATTGACAGATGGAACGGGTAATGGCGCCACATAAATATCAGTTGTAAACACGATTGGCGTCGACTCGCAACCGTCCGTAACGGTCACAGAATAGGTCGTACTTACCCGTTGGACTCACCGTGATTTGATCGGATCCTGCTCCCGTAAACACGTCAGTCGTACTCCATGTGAAAGTATATGGAACCCCTAGACCACCAGCAGCTGTTGCTGACAGGTCGGATGAAAATCCTGGGCAAATAGTATCAAATATCGAAATTGAACATGATCGTTGCTCATTTCGCTCAAATTAAACAGATCGGAGAATTAGTCGATGTCAATCTGTGGGTCTCCAACAATTCCTTTCATCATCGTTACTTTCACCGTAACTCGATGGTAATTTGGGTAATACGTTCCTTTTTCAAAGGTGAATTTTTTCACGTGGTTCCGAATAATTGTGGTGGCTGGTGTACTTTTTAAATTGGATTCAAGCAGCTGAACTCCAGTCACTGCTCCGTTGATATCAACAGAAAGTTCATATTTTGCCCAACCATCCTTCATTCCTTCGATAATGTATTTCGGCTCGCCTAAAATTTTTCGGCCATCGTTGATAATTTCTCCTTCAATCAGCTGAGCATGTCCAAGTGTAGCAACAAAAAAAGTAATCAATAAAGTAGGAAATTTTATCATTTAGGTTTCGTTTAGATGTGAAAAATAGTCAATTTTTTATTGTGAAACAAAGGTGTACGAAATCCAACCTTCTTGCGATTTTCCAGCAGTATCCGAATAATTGAATCGAGACTGGAGTGCGTATTTTTTGGCTTGTTCGACCATACACCCATTCACGTTTCCTTGGTTTTTAGAGGTGTCGTGGGTAGCACTCACCACATTTCCAGCATTGTCAACTCGGATGACCATCACCACTCGACCCGATGAACCTACGCCACACATGTAACTTGGAATTGGCAATCGTTGTTTGGTTCGAGACGTGAGTGAAAACTCCACCATCACATTTCCAGCCGCAGCGTTGTTCGCCCCAGAAGTTGTCGCTTTATCTGGACCACCTGTTTGAACTTTCGCCGCTTCGCGTTCACGCTCCTTGCGCGTTTGAATCATTTTTTCAATTTTCTTACGCTCCTCTACTCCTTCCGCATTTTCGAACAACGTTTTCTCAAATTCAGTAGCACTCATCGCCCCGCTGGACGTTGATGAATGCGTATCGTAATTCTTTTCCGAGCGTTTGCGCTCATCATTCGCGTCGCGCACGGTATTTTTCACGTCTCCCGGCTGAAAATTAGCAGGAAGCATAATGTTTTCTGGAAGCAATTTAATTTCATCTTCTGGTATTTCTATCCTCGCACCCTCGTGAAACGGACTGTATGGCGAGCCACCTCCATTATAAGTTCCAATTTGGAAATAGGCAAAAAATGCGACGTAGGAAAGTAAGGCAGCCAATAGACCGAACTTATACTTTTCCAATAAATCGAACAAATTACTCACCTGTTTCTGTTTTTATTTCAATCAACTGCCCCGAGGTCAAATCGAAGTATGACCAACGATCTGCATTACTTAAAAGTAGGAAATCTTTCCCGAATCTTTGCACGGAACTATATTCCAAAGGAGTCACTGGAGTTTCTTTACGCAAAATTCCAAAACCCGTTGCAGTTTCTACAATAAATAGGTCGCCCGCTATGTATTCGATGCTTTTAAAAGTGAGTGGAATGATCAGCGCCGCCGTCATTCCAAGTACGCCCTCACCCAATTCCGTTTTGGCAATTACGTAGGTATCATCGTGAATAGCAACCGAAACATACATCGGATTAATAATCACTTTTCCAGCCGAATTCATCACTCCCCACTGATTGTTCTTCTTAAATGGAAACGCATAAGCACCCTTGCCCAAATTCTCGTATTGAAACTTCAGTACAACGCGACCTTTCTGATCGATCTTACCGTAAAGTCCATTCTGCATCGCGATGGCTTCACCATTCATAAACTCAGCTTTGGACATGAAATTTGGAAATTCCTCCAAATCGTTCTGAATCACGACTTGACCCGCTTCGTTGAGATACACCACTTCTCCATCCATCGATGCGATTGCAAAACCTTCACGCAATTCTCCAACGTCATCGTAAATTGGATCCGTTACTGCTTTGCCCAGGCGATTCGTGAACCCATACATGCCATCAAGTTCATACACGTAGAGTGAATCAGAAAATGTGCGTACCTCTTCGAAAGCCGGTGGCACCACATATCCTCCATAAATATCAATGAAGGCTACCAAACCATCAACTGCCACTTTGGCTACGCCGTTCGCAAAATCGTAGGCATCGTCAAATTTCATTGGAATCCGAAGAAAGCCAGTAACGTCATAGTAGCCAAATTTCTCACCATCGCTGGCAAAAATCAAACCGTTCGAAAGTGTTCCCATGTCGCCGAATTTACATTCCAGCACAAAGCTTCCGTTCCGATGCATCATGCCCTGCAAACCATCTTGTTCTACAATTGCGCGACCAAAGATAAAATCGGAAATGGCATCGAATTTAAATGGAACTCGGACATGGTTGTATTTATCGATCACGCCATATTTTCCATTTTTAGCAACCACCGCCAAACCGTCGCTAAATTTCGAAACTTGTTCATACATTGGCGGAATCATCTCGATCCCAGCCGTATTCATAAATCCAAAGCCATTTAGCGTTTTCATAGGCAAAAAGAGAGAATCCATGAACTCCATATCGCGCAAAATTTCTTTCGGATACGGATAATTTTGGTACCTGCTCTTGAACCGTTTGAGCGTAAGAATGTTAAAGGTATCCAAGGAAGATTGATACAATTGGCGCCATGCCGAATCGACCATAGAGTTGTTTGGATAGGTGCGGATGAACACATCGTAAGCCGCACGCGTATTGGGTTTAGTGACGATTTCGAAGATTTTCCGTTCAGCCGCTGGACGCAATGGACTGTTCGCATTGATGGCAACAAATTCAACATATGAAGCCAATGTTCCGTCGCCCGTGAGTTCGCTAAATTGAACTTGGTAATAATTTTCTTCCGCGATAGAAGTGTACTCGCTTTGCGGATAGCTCGCCATGAAATTTTGATACGAACTAGATGTATTAGTCATTACCGCACTGAAGAACGCAATGGAATCGCGCACAATCAAAGCCCGCGAACTGTGCACCGAATTAGGATGTGATTGCAAAAATGAGTTATAGGATCCTGGCGTATTGATTCGCTTCGCTTCGGCAAAAAACTGATCAGCGATTAAGCGTTCGAGGGAGTCGATTCCTGTGATAGTCCATCCGTATTTTACCCACTTTTTTTTCTTAGAATCCTTCGCTCCCCCATAATTGGCTTTTGCGATCAACACATATCTGAGCGCCGAATCACGGGAGTAAAAAACATTATTGTCGCGTGTATAAAGAGTTGCCAAGCCGAAAGAACAGATCTCAGGATTGTATTTCATCCCTTTTGTGAACGACTTTTTCGCTTTGAAATAATCGTGCATTTCCAGAGCCGTAAATCCCTTTTTCACACTTCCCGCGAAGGAAGTTAGGCTGACAAAAAGCATCAGAGTAAAAAAAAGGTATTTCAACGCATTCCGGTTCATAGGACAAATATAGTTCTAACTAAGTTGGGCACAAAGATTGAGCCATAAAAAAACCTCCCAATCGTCGTCCGAAGTTCGGAGCGATTGGGAGGTCGAATATGTTGAAGGAACTTACGCTTTCTTGCGCGCTCCGTAACGATTCTTAAATTTGTCAATACGTCCTGCAGTATCCACAAACTGCACAATTCCGGTGAAAAATGGATGTGATTTGTACGAAATATCCAACTTGATCAGTGGGTATTCTTTTCCATCTTCCCATTCTACCGTCTCAGTAGACTCAGCACATGAATTACAAACAAAACTATATTCGTTTGACATGTCTTTGAATACGACAAGTCTATAATTTTCTGGATGTATATCTTTTCTCATAACGAAATATTGTAATAATTATCCCTTTTAACAGGGACGCAAAGATAAGTAAAGTTTTTTATTAAAATCAAGTTCTTTGCGAATTTAAAATAATCTTCCTGATTTTGCGTTAACTTTGACATCAAGACGAATTATGCTACGAATTGTTATACCTATTATAGT
>CALFOS010000224.1 GCA_937919725.1 uncultured Fluviicola sp.
AGAAAAGCGCGAAACCTTCTGGACACGTAATTTCCAAGATGCCATTCTTTCCTTTGAAGTATTCAATTTGTTGGGCGTCAACAACGTTCTTTCAAAGCAATGGATTCAAGACGTTGAAGGGAAATATTATTCCATTCCAAATTACTTGACGCAACGACGTTTCAATCTAAAATTAATTCTCAGGTTCTAGTTACACGGTTTCTTTCTTTCCTAGTTTGAGTTTGTTTTTGATCTCAACTTTTCTAATTTGCTCAATACGAATTAATTGCATTCTTATGCTACATACCAATTGAATAACATTGATAATTTTATGTGCATTCGTTATGATTTTACCCGTTTAAAAGACTACGTTTGTCGTACAAAATTTAACGCTATGAACTATTTAAATCTAATCACGCTCAGTCTAATACTCCTATTTACAAGGTTCAGCTTTAGTCAAAATTTCGATCTTCAGTGGTCCGATAAAAAAGAATACACCAACGGAAAAGATGGATTTTTTAAGTACTTCCTCGGTTCGAATGAGAACTATGTTTATTCGATCTACAACAACTTGACAACTTCAAGAAAGAAAGCGACAAAGAGCCGCGTCGATATTGTAGCCATGGACAAAAACACCATGAAAGACGTTCATAAAGTTCAGCTCCGCGGTAAAGAAGATCCGAATCGTAAAGTTGCCTTAGAAGGAAAAGATTATCTAAGAACAATCGTATTAGAAGATGTAATATATGTCTTTTGGACCAAAGTCGAAAAAAACACGACTGAGATTTATGCCGAAGTGTATAGCTCGCAACTGCAAGAACTTATACCGCTACAAGAAGTGTATTCAGTGACGTATCCAGAGGTAAAAAAACGCATGTACGCAACGAGTCCTATTGTTATACTAAGTGGGAAGGAATGGAACAACGATGTGCTCATCGGAACAGAAGTTCACAATGGTCAAGGTGAATCGATCGACTTTCAATACAAAGTGTACGATTCGAAATTGGAAGAATTAGCAGAAGCTAAAATTGAATTACCGATCGTTCAATTGGGCAAGAAAACGGCAGGATTATCTTCGTCTTATCAGTATGGGATCGATGGAAACCTCTACATTCAGAGTAACATCACGCTTACAAAAGAAGAGCGTGAAGACCTCGCCGATGGTGAGCAATTCGCTTTTTCAAAATTGACCGTCGTGAACATTGAAACGGCAGAATTGGTGGACACAGACATTCGCTTTAATGGGAAAAATGTGTTCAACTTTGGCTACCACATCGAGGAGGATGGTGTACGTTTGTTTGGTTTCTACAACGACCTCGACATCGATCCAAAAGGAAACAGCACCAACGGCATCTTTTATGCGACCATCGATCCCAAAACAAATGAAATGAACGAGCCAATCTTCTCGCAATTTGACGAAGAAACGCTCAATGAATTGTTCAAAGATGATACGGAGGACAAGAAAAAGACCCAAGCGCTCTTCAGGAAAAAACGTGAAGCAGCGGCAGAAGTGGATAAAGTTTCATTGGATAGTCGTTATGTGATCGAAGATGTGGAGGTGAGAGCAGACGGAAGCCTAGTGTTGTTTTGTTCAAAAATGTATAACTACACCGTAACTGTTTGCAGCACAAATTCGAATGGTTCACAATCGTGTCACCAAGTACCGTATTGCGATAAAAGTAATGTGACAGCTTTCAATTTGGGTGCTGAAGGAGAATTGGTTTGGGCGACAAACTTGGATCGTTTCAAGACGTATGGGGGACATTTCATCTACGACTTGCGTGTAGTTGCACGTGAGAATCAGGCATACGTAATTTATGGTTCTAGCTATCAAATTGACGCCGAGAAGAAAACGCGTAAAACACGTAAAAAGAAATCGGAAGGTGTAGACAAGTTCGAATACGCCGTGTTCGATATGGAAACAGGCGAAGTGGAGAAAAAAGAATATGTAGTTAATACGCCAGATGTAACGAAGAAGGACAAAAAATACGTTACGCCATTAGCCATCACTATTATCGATGAAGAATACTACGTAAATTCGCAACGCATTCGTTTCAAGCCAGGATTGACGGCTGCAGGATGTGTCGTTTCATTGGTATGTTGGCCAGTCGGATATTTTGTCTTATTGAGCCCGATCTTTAGAAAAGGTGACGGACACGTAGGAAAAATTGAAATTATCGATTAAAGCTAGTTCTAAATCCCAGCGGATACCGTTGGAGCAATGACCTTATTTGGAGTTCGCATTCAGTTGCGAGCTCCTTTTTTTTGTGCATTTCTTTTTCATCAATTACCTTCATGGCTAGGCGAATGTTGCCGGTGTAAAACTTCCCGAAAAGGTTCAATCCCCACGCTGCTGTGTTCACCCACAACTGATGTTGAATCGTATACACCATCGCAGCAGCAGAAAGTACGTTTAGTCCCAAGGAAAGAATTCCTTTGATCGGTTTTCCTGTCACGATCGTTCCAATTCCCGGAAGAAAATACGAAGCTGTGATGCGCATTTTCTTATGTTTTAACTCAAAATTAGCGACCTCAGTAATGCACGTTAAACACTCCGCTGAGCTATCCATAGCCACCAAAGATTTGAAGAGTTGACCAGCAATTGTGGTGTCATATTCGGCGTACGTCAGAAATTTCAAGATCTGGAATGAAGTGTCCTGGCTTGAATTAGCATTGGCTGACTCGTATGCGTCTACGAAATGAATCGCGCGGTAATGATTCGCCTGTGCGTAATACAAAACGCTCGCATTCCAGTAAAATCTCAATTTTTCCTCTCGGAGAAGATACTTCGATTTCACACGTTTCAATTCCAAATATATCTGATCCGAGAGTTCGCTCTGTTGCAGATGATAATCGATTTTTTGAACCAAGATTGAATTGCGCGTCGAATCATCGCTCGCATGGTAATAGGCGTATTCGTAATTCAAAAGCACACTGTCGGTCGACTGCGCATTCGTTGAACTAGTACAAGCGAGAAGGAGCAGTGCTGCTGTAATAGATCGAAGCATTGAGTAAGAATTGTTTTCGTCGGTTAATTTTCTTTGTTTTCGTTTCTCGGAAGCTCCCGAAAATATTGGTTACGTAATACATGCTAAAAAGTCCTCCGTTGATGATGGTAAGTGGGTGCTTGATCCCAAACCGTGCGTAACTTTCCCACGTTTGAAGTCCCAAAATCGAAAGGGAAACAAAGGTGAGCAGAAACGAGCGCGAACTTCCGATGTACAATTTTCCAGATCCTGGGATGATCGCCGAAAATGTGGCAGCCAAAAACGGGTGTTTGCGATCGGATTTCTGAAGGCGTAGGAAATCTCCTTGCAAACTCGATGGAAGAAGTGTGAAATCTACTTCATTCGGATGATACGCCGCATCGTAGGCAAATGGAAGTCCTGTGAGTGAATTCGTATTTCGAGGTAAATTACTGAACCATCTACTCGACCATTGATTCTCCAACGCTAAGAAATGCTGACTGGCAAATTGAACAGCGTTTTTGTCGGCTAAAAAAAGCGTTTGGCATTGATCGAAATTCTCAAAAAA